>NZ_ALIP01000091.1:0-69821 GCF_000283075.1 Pseudoxanthomonas sp. GW2 | reverse complement strand
CCCCAGGCCACTCCACCCCGGCTACCGCCGCGCTTGCCGCGGCCATGCCCACGCTCGCGCCGGCCGATCCGCTCGGCCCGCTGGGCAAGCTCGTCCTGGCGGCAGGCATCGTCGTGGGCGTGGCCCTCTTCGCCCGGGCCACCTGGCGCTACCTGTTCGGGCCGCAGTACCCGGCCTCGCACCCGGCGGTGATCTCCTTGTTCAACGCCCGCGACGCGGCGATCGATGCCGCGGTGTCGGCCGACCACATGCGCCTGCACGGCTACATGGCCGAGCTGGAAACCCTGCTGATCGCGCGCCTGCCGGACGACATCAACGAGGCCTCGCTGTACATCGCCGAGGCCACCTGCGCCCGCGACATCCTCTCCGGGATCGCCGCCACCGATCCGGAAGGCGCCGAGCAGCTGCTGCACGCGCTGCACCGCGCCGGCTTCGTGGTGCCGGCGGACCTGGAATTCCTGCAGGCCCACCCCCGCGCCGGGATGTCGCTGGCGGCGCAGTAGGCCTGCCCGGCCGTGCCGGCCCCGCGCGGCCCGGGGACGCGGTCCCGGGGCCGGGCCGCCATCACGAAGCTGAAGCGGCCCTGCCGGCACGCCGGCCATTGACCTGCATCAAGGACAGGCACCGCGGGCGGGCCTAGCCTCGCTCCATGGCCAGCCTGTCCTCCCTGTTCGATCCCGAGCTGCTGCGGCGCTACGACGTGCCGGGCCCGCGCTACACCTCCTACCCGACCGCGCCGCAGTTCACCCCCGGCTTCGGCGAAGCGGACCTGCGCGCGGTGGCGGCCGCCAGCAACGGCGACCCGATCCCGCGGCCGATCTCCCTGTACCTGCACGTGCCGTTCTGCACCAGTCCGTGCTTCTATTGCGGCTGCAACCGGATCATCACCCGCGACAAGGCGCGCGGCACCGCGTACCTGACCCGGCTGTACCGCGAGATCGGCATGGCCTCCGAACTGTTCGACCGCGACCGCGACGTGGAGCAGGTGCATTTCGGCGGCGGCACCCCCAACTTCCTGGACCCGCTGCAGATCGCCGAGGTGATGGACGTGCTGCGCCGGCACTTCCACTTCGCCCCGGGCGCGCGCATGGACTGCTCGATCGAGCTGGACCCGCGCTTCATCACCCCGGCCGAGGTCGGCGAGCTGGCCGCGGCCGGCTTCAACCGCGCCAGCCTGGGCGTGCAGGACTTCGATCCGGCGGTGCAGGAGGCGGTCAACCGCGTGCAGGGCGTGGCCCAGACCCTGGGCATCATCGACGCCTGCCGCGCGCACGGCTTCCGTTCGGTCAACGTGGACCTGATCTACGGCCTGCCGAAGCAGACCCTGGAGGGCTTCTCGCGCACCCTGGACATCACCCTGCAGGCGCGCCCGGACCGGCTGGCGATCTACGGCTACGCGCACCTGCCGAGCATCTTCCGCCCGCAGCAGCGGATCCGCGCCGAGGACCTGCCGAGCCCGGAGCAGAAGCTGGACCTGCTGCGCCTGGCGATCGAGAAACTGGGCCAGGCCGGCTACGAATACATCGGCATGGACCACTTCGCCCTGCCGACCGACGAGCTGGCCCGCGCCCAGCGCGAAGGCGGCCTGCACCGCAACTTCATGGGCTACACCACCCATGCCGAGAGCGACCTGGTGGGCCTGGGCGTGAGCGCGATCAGCCACATCGGCGCCAGCTTCAGCCAGAACCCGCGCGACATCGCCGGCTGGGAGCAGGCGATCGACGAGGGCCGCCTGCCGGTGTGGCGCGGCATGCGCATGGACGAGGACGACGTGGTCCGCGCCGACGTGATCCAGCAGCTGATGTGCCACGGGCGGCTGGATTTCGACGCCATCGGCCGCCGCCACGTGATCGATTTCCGCGAGTACTTCGCCGACGCCCTGGCGCGGCTGCGGCCGCTGCAGGCCGACGGCCTGGTGGAGGTCGACGGGTCCGGGCTGAGGGCGACGATGCGCGGACGCCTGCTGCTGCGTATCATCGCCATGTGCTTCGACCGCTACCTCCAGCCCGCCAACGATTCCGCCGCGCCCCGGTATTCGCGTACCGTCTGACGGCGGTGGAGCGCTGCGCATGAACAGCCCCGGCGTCGTCTTCCCGCGCACCGGCCCGGCGGTCATGGCCGACGACGGCGATGCGCTGACCTTCTGCTCCACCTGCGCCTTCTCCCAGGCCTGCATGTCCGAGGGCATGGACAAGGCCGCGCTGATGGACCTGCACGTGCTGGTGGAGCATGTCGGCCCGCTGCACCCCGGCGAACACGTGTTCCGCGAGGGCGATGCGTTCGGCGCGATCGCCGCCGTGCGCGCCGGCACGGTGAAGACCTACCAGGTCGACCGCAACGGCCACGAGCAGGTACTGGGCTTCCACCTGCCCGGCGAGGTGATCGGCCTCAACGCCATCCACGACGACCGCTATCCCTGCAACGCGGTGGCGCTGGACACGGTGATGCTGTGCCGGTTCTCGTTCCCCAAGATCGCACTGCTGGCCCAGCGCCTGCCCAACCTGCAGCAGCACCTGTTCCGGCTGATGAGCCGCGACATCGGCGTGGCCTCGCTGTTCGCCCGCGACAACACCGCCGACGAACGCATGGCCGCGTTCCTGATCGGCCTGTCCCGGCGCCTGGCCGCGCGCGGCTTCTCGCCGCGCCGCTTCCAGCTGACCATGTCGCGCACCGACATCGCCAACTACCTGCGCCTGGCCCCGGAGACCGTCAGCCGCGTGCTGCGCCGCTTCGAGCAGGAAGGCGTGCTGCACATCAAGCTGCGCGACGTGGAAGTGCTGGACATGGAGCGCCTCGAGGCGCTGGCACTGGCCGTCCTGCGCGAGTAGTCACGCTCCGGCAGGCGCCATTGCACGTGGCTTGACCTGCGTCAGGGCCGGCCACGGCCCCGCTGCCGAAGATGCGGCCGTTCCTTCCCCGGAGAGGCCGCATCATGGATCCAACACGCAAGCTCTGGGCAGGCCTGGCGGTCCTGCTCTTCGCCTCGTTCGCCGCCCTGTTGTGGGTCGGCAGCGAGATCCATCGCCAGGCGCCACCCATGCCCGAACAGGTGGTCACCACCGACGGCACCGTGGTCTACACCCGCGCCGACATCGAGACCGGACGCCAGGTCTGGCAGTCGATCGGCGGCCAGCAGCTGGGCTCGATCTGGGGCCACGGCGGCTACGTGGCGCCGGACTGGGGCGCGGACTGGCTGCACCGCGAGGCCGAGGCCATCCTCGATGCCTGGGCCGCGCGCGAGCATGGCGTCGATTCGTACAAGCAGCTGGACGAACCGACCCAGGCCGCGTACGCGAAGCGCGTGCAGGCACTGCTGCGGCCCAACACCTGGGACGCGGACACCGGCACCATCACCCTGGACGCCGAGCGCGCCGCGGCGATGGCGAAGGTTTCCGCGCACTACGAGAGCCTGTTCTCCAACGACCCGGCCACGGCGGAGCTGCGCGAGGCCTATGCCATGCGCAACGACGCGGTGCCGGACGCCGGGCATCGCCGCCAGCTGGCGGCGTTCTACTGGTGGGCGGCCTGGGCCTCGGTGACCGAGCGTCCGGGCTCGGAGATCAGCTACACCGCCAACTGGCCGCATGACGAACTGGTCGGCAACACGCCGCCGTCCAACCTCCTGATCTGGACGGTGTTCAGCGTGCTGTTCCTGATCGCCGGCGTCGGCCTGCTGGGCTGGCACTACGCCACCGGCCACGGCGAGGAAATGCAGCCGGTGCTGCCCAAGGCCGATCCGCTGGCCTCGATCCGGGTCACCCCGTCGATGCGCGCCACCGCCAAGTACTTCTGGGTGGTGATCGCGCTGTTCCTGGTGCAGATCCTGCTGGGCGCGACCACCGCGCACTACCAGGTCGAGGGCCAGGAAGCCTATGGCTTCGCCCTGTCCGAGATCCTCCCCTACGCGCTGACCCGCACCTGGCATACCCAGCTGGCGGTGCTGTGGATCGCCACCGCGTGGCTGGGCATGGGCCTGTACATCGCCCCGGCCATTTCCGGGCACGAGCCGAAGTTCCAGCGCCTGGGCGTCAACGTGCTGTGGACCTGCCTGCTGGTGATCGTGGTCGGCTCCTTCGCCGGACAGTGGATGGCGGTGATGCAGAAGCTGGGCCTGGCCCACAACTTCTGGTTCGGCCACCAGGGCTGGGAGTACGTGGACCTGGGCCGGTTCTGGCAGTGGTTCCTGTTCGTCGGCCTGCTGCTGTGGCTGGCCCTGGTCGGCCGCGCGCTGTGGCCGGCGATGCGCAAGGGCGCGCAGTCGCGCTCGATCGTGGGCCTGCTGTTCCTGTCGGTGGTCGCGATCGGCGTGTTCTACTCGGCCGGCCTGATGTGGGGCGAGCACAGCCACCTGTCGATGGTCGAGTACTGGCGCTGGTGGGTGGTGCACCTGTGGGTGGAAGGCTTCTTCGAGGTGTTCGCGGTGGCGGTGATGGCCTTCCTGTTCACCCGCCTGGGCCTGCTGCAGGTGCGTTCGGCGACCGTCGCGGTGCTGTTCGCCACCATCATCTTCATGGCCGGCGGCGTGCTCGGCACCCTGCACCACCTGTACTTCAGCGGCACCCCGACCGCGGTGGTCGCCCTCGGCGCCAGCTTCTCGGCGCTGGAAGTGGTGCCGCTGGCCTACGTCGGCTTCGAGGCCTGGCACAACTACCGGCTGGGCAAGGCCACGCCGTGGATGGCGCGCTACAGGTGGCCGATCATGTTCTTCCTGGCGGTGTCGTTCTGGAACCTGGTGGGCGCCGGCCTGTTCGGCTTCCTGATCAACCCGCCGCTGCCGCTGTACTACATGCAGGGCCTGAACCTGACCGCCAACCACGGCCACACCGCGATGTTCGGCGTGTACGGCATGCTCGGCATCGGCCTGATGCTGTTCTGCCTGCGCGGGCTCAAGCCCGACCTGCAGTGGAGCGAGCGCCTGCTGAAGACCTGCTTCTGGTCGCTCAACATCGGCCTGGCCGGGATGTCGCTGTTCACCCTGCTGCCGCTGGGCATCCTGCAGCTGGACGCGGCGATCGAGCACGGCTACTGGTTCGCGCGCTCGGCGGAGTTCATGCAGCAGCCGATCATCGACCTGCTGGTGTGGATGCGCGTCCCTGCCGACACGCTGTTCAGCGTCGGCGCGCTGGCCCTGGCCTGGTTCGTGTTCCGGTTGTGGGTGGCGCCCAAGCGCGGCGCCCCGGCCTCGTCCGCCACCACGGTGGCCGCGGCGGCGATCATGCCGCGGCGCTGAGTCCGGCATCCGATGCAAAGGGACGGGCCGCATTCGCGGCCCGTCTTCTTTTTCCCCGGGTGGCCACATGGCACGTGCCGCGCGGTGCGGCGCGCCCGAGGTGCGGCGCATCGTCCCCGCCGGGTCCGGTGGCGCGGCCGGGAGGCTGCCCCGCTCCCGGAGGGAGAAGGGCCCATGGTCAACGCAGCAACAGGGGGATCGTCCCGCGTGCCGCGTGTTCGCTGCGCACCGAGCGGCAATAGGGGCCATTCATCACGAAACGCCGGCAGGTATCCGGGCGGTCGTCGTAGATGCCGCAGTTGCGATGCTCCGCATCCAGCGCCACGCACCAGCCATCGGCGCCGTGCGCCATCACCCGTGCCCCGCCGGGCAGCAGCTCGGTCAGGTGTTCGGGGACATGGTCGTCATCGTCCAGCACCACCGTCAGCCGGCAGCACACCGCGTCGCAACGGCTGCACTCGGCCGCGCAGCGCGCGTGCCGGGCGCCGTGGCGGCTCATGCCTGGCCGCCGGGAACGCCGCGGGTGTAGTGCAGCAGCCGCCCGCGGTAGGGCGGCGCCTCGCCAGGCTGCAATGCGCAGCGCCGCTCCTCCAGGGCGAAGCCGCGCGCGGCCAGCTGGCGGTTGAGGTGCGCGCTGTTGCCGCGCCCCGGGTCGGCCACCAGCACCTCGGCGGCCGCGTGCGCGTGGCGGTCGATCACCCCGCCCAGCAGCGGCGCGTGCGCGGTCTCGTAGAGCACGTCGCTGGCGATGATCAGGTCGAAACGGCCCAGCTCCGGCAGCGGCGCGTCCCATTGCAGGTGGCGGTAGTGCAGCGCCGGCAGCTCGTTGAGCGCGGCGTTGTAGGCCAGGAACACCTCGGCCAGCGGGTGCATGTCCGAGGCGACCACGTCGGCGCCGCGCCGTTGCAGCACCAGGCTGGCCAGGCCGATGCCGCAGCCCAGCTCGAGGATGCGCTTGCCGCGGATGTCGAAGTCCTGCATCGCCCGCGCCAGCAGCTGCCCGGCCGGCCACAGCTGGCCGAACAGCGCCCACTGCGCCGAGGAGATGCCCAGGCGCTCGCCGTGCCCGTCCGGATCCCAGAACTGCTGGCGATCGGCGAGCACGCGCAGGCGGTAGTCGTGGCCGCCGATGGCGACGTGTTCTTGGCGGGTTTCGTAGCCAGGCATGTGCTGCTCCCCGGGCTTGGCCGCGCAGGGCAGGCCTCTCAGGTGTGGAAGGGAGCGAATCGGGGCCGCAAGGCCGCGCGGGACGCGCGTGGGAGCACGGAGCTCGCCGCCATGGTACCACCCGGGCCGATGAACCCAGGCCCAAGCGCCGGGCGGGCGCCGCCGCGCGCCACGCCCGGAGGGACATCCGGGGAACTCAGCCGCCGCTGCAGGAGCAGCCGCAACCGCAGCCGCCGCCGGCACCGGCCGGGGTTGGCGCGACAGGGATCCCGGCCGCGGCGAGGATGCGGTCCACTTCTTCCGGGTCAAGCACGGTGAGGACCTGGACGCTGCCGTGGTCCGGGTCCAGCGCCACCTGCGCGCCGGGATCGTGCGGGCGCAGCGCCGCGCTGATGGCGGCCAGGCGCGACAGGCCGGCGCCGGTATCGGCCTGGGCGGAGGGATGGCTCATGCGTTCCTCGTGGCGTGATCGGAGTGGCCGCACGTTAGGCAGCACACTCGCCTCCCGCCTTGACCCTGGTCAAACCCGGCGCAACGCTCCGGGCTGACCTGGGTCAAGGCGGCATCCCTGGGCGGGAGACAGACTGCGCCCATGCACATCGAGACCGTTCCCCTGCCCCGCCGCGGCCATGCGCGGCCCTCGCCTGCCTGGCTCGCGCATGCCCCGCACCGGCTGATGTTCTTCATCGGCGCGGCCAATGTGCTGCTGGCGATGCTGTGGTGGGCGCTGTGGCTGGTGTCCGCGCGCTGGGGCGCGTGGACCATGCCGGAGTTGCCGGTTCCCGCCGGATGGCTGCACGCCTTCCTGATGCAGTACCTGGTGCTGCCCAGCTTCGTGTTCGGCTTCCTGCTGACCGTGTTCCCGCGCTGGATGGGACTGCCGGAACTGCAGCGCCACCACTACCTGCCGGTGGGCGCCGGCCTGATGGGCGGGCAGCTGGCGATCCTGCTCGGGGCCGCCGGCTGGGAAGCAGGCCTGACCGTGGGCCTGTGGATGGCACTGGCGGGCTGGAGTACCGCGCTGTTCCTGCTGGGCCGCCTGCTGGTCGACGAGCGCGGCCGCACCTGGCACGCCCGCTCCTGCTTCGCCGCGTTGCTGCTGGGCTGGCTGGGCCTGGCCATGTTCCTGGCCTTCGTGCTGGGTGCATCGGCGCAATGGGCCTTCGCCAGCATCAAGCTGGGGAGCTTCGGCCTGCTGCTGCCGCTTTACGTCACCGTCGCCCATCGCATGTTCCCGTTCTTCGCCGGCAATGCCGTGCCCGGCTACCGCGCCTGGCGGCCGCTGTGGTGGCTGCTGGCGGTGTGGGTGCTGGCGCTGGCCCATCTGGCCCTGGAGCTGGTGCACGGCTACGCCTGGCTGTGGACCACCGATGCGCCGCTGCTGGCGCTCACCGCACTGGCCGTGTGGCGCTGGTGGCCGCGCGCGCGCATGCCGGGCCTGCTGGCGGTGCTGTTCATCGGCACCGCATGGCTGCCGGTGACCTTCGGCCTGTACGTGGCGCAGAGCCTGGCCTATGGGCTCACCGGCGAATTCATCCTGGGACGTGCGCCGATGCACGCGCTGTTCATCGGCTTCTTCGGCAGCCTGCTGGTGGCGATGGTCACCCGCGTGACCCAGGGCCATTCCGGGCGTCCGCTGCGGATGTACGGCATCGCCTGGTTCGCGTTCGTGGCGATCCAGGTCGTGGCCACCCTGCGCATCCTGGCCGACGTGCTGCCCGATCCGGGGCTGTGGCAGGCACTGGCCGCGGTCGGCTGGCTGCTGGCGCTGTCGCCGTGGGTGGCGCGCATCGGCCATGTCTACCTCACCCCGCGCCGCGACGGTCGTCCCGGCTGAGCCACTCCCATGATCGAGTTCTATCCGCAGATCAAGCTCGTCCACGTCAGCGCCGTGATGCTCAGCGGCAGCTTCTTCGCCCTGCGCGGGCTATCGCTGCTGGCAGGCCTGCAATGGCCCCGGCACGCGTTGCCGCGCTACCTCAGCTACATGATCGACACCGTGCTGCTGACCGCGGCGCTGATGCTGCTGACCATCCTGCCGCGCGAGCTGTACGCCAACGGCTGGCTGCTGGTGAAGCTGGGCTTCGTCGCCAGCTACGTGGTGCTGGGCATCCCCGCCTTCCGTCCGCGCCGCGGGCCCGGGGCGCGCGGGGGACTGCTGGCCGCCGCGGCGCTGTGCTTCCTGCAGGCCTACTGCATCGCCCGCGCCCACCATCCATTAGGCGCGCTCTACCTGCTCGGCGGCTGAGCGGAGGAACCATGGAACACGAGTGCCCCGAGCTTCCCGATCCGTGCCTGGCGGCCAGCCCGCTGCTGCAGGAATCCTGCGATGCGGCGGGCGTGGCGCTGTTCCTGGAAGCGGTGCCGCCGGCGGATCCTGCCGCCGGCTAGCCAGTCCCGCTCAGTAGCTGTACTGCAGCTGCAGCCAGAGCTTGCCGGTGTCGGCACTGTAAGCCGGGTCGTCGCTGCGGTAGCGGGCCAGCTTCAGCAGGCCGGTCAGGCCCTGCACGCCCGGTACCACGTGCGCGTAGGAGACATCCAGCTCCCGTCCATAGCTGCCGCCGCCGCGCTCGGCGGCGAAGTCGTGGTACCAGGCCTGCAGGCTGCCGCCGGCCAGCGGCACGGTGGCGCCCGCGTAGCGGTCGTCCACGCCCTGCGCCGGCGTGGTCAGGAACACGTCGGCCCAGCCCTGGAAGGCATGCCGGGTCGCCAGCGGGGTCTGGAAGGCCCGGTTGCCCTCGCCCTCGCCGCCGCCCAGCGACTCGTACCCGGCCTTCAGCACGCTGCCGCCGGCCAGGGCGTAGCCCAGCTCGGCCAGTACGTAGCGGCTGTCGAGCCGCCACGGGTTGCCCGCAAGGTCCCGCTGGCGCGCGTATTCGCCCGCATAGCTCCATCGGCCCCGGCTTCCCTCCAGGCGCAGGCCGCTGGTGCGGCTGTCCAGGGTGCCCAGCGGCGCGGCCGCGGTGACCGCCATGTCCTCCAGTTCCACCCGGTAGTGGTAGGCGACCAGGCGCAGCGGCGGCGCAAGCTGCAGCGCGGCGCGCAGCAGATGGCTGTCGCCGCTGCTGTCGGAGGGGCTGGCACCGGTGGAGGCGCTGCTGTCGGCCGGCCCGAAGATGGTGCTGCCCCCGCCGATCCAGGCGTAATCCAGCGCCAGGCGCGGCGTGGCGGCCAGCTGCAGGTGCACGCCGTCGTAGGTCTGTTCGTTCTGCCGCCACGCGCTGCCGCCGACGAAGCGCTGGTTGTCCAGGTTGATCCGCTGCCGGCCCAGGGTCGCGACGGTGCGGGTGCCGGCGTGGCGCAGCAGGGCCTGGTTGATCTCCGCGCCGGCCGGATCGGCGACCACGGGATAGGCGGCGGCCATTGCGGGTGTCGTTGTAGCGACCATCGTCCTGGCCCAGCACCGCGTCGGCCTCGGCCAGCGCCGACCAGCCATGCCACGGCGCGCTGCGTGCGCCCACGCGCAGGCGCAAGGTGTTGGCGACCGCATCCTCGCCGAAGCCGGACTGGTCGACGCGTTCATGGCGGTAGCGCAGGTCGAGCCAGGTGCCGGGGCCTGCGTCCTGCGCGGCCAACGCGGGCAGGGGAAGCATGGCCAGGGCAAGCAGGGGTGCGACGTGGCGCGGACGGTATTGGGCAGTCATGGGGGAGCCGGAGTGTGGGGTTGCGCGCACGCTAGGCCCGCCGGCGCCAGCGAGCCATGACCAGGGTCAAGACGCCGCGGCGGCGGAGTGATCCGCGCACGCGGCTGACGTACGTCAATGCGCCGCGGCAGCCACGCTGCGAACGTGCAGCGGCCCGCACCCGCCCGCCGATCGCCATGGCCCATCTGCTCGACCTGCGCCACCTGCCGCCACCCGAACCAATGCAGCGCATCCTCGATGCGCTGGAGGTCCTGCCCGTACGCGCGGTCCTGGTGGCGCTGACGCCGTTCCGTCCGGTACCCCTGCTACCCATGCTGGAAGCGCAAGGCTGGGCATGGCGGCTGCGAGATCTGCCCGAAGGCGGTTGCCGCATCGCGATCTGGCGGCGGCCGCGCAGCCGGGCCGGCTCCATCGCTGCGCCCGCTGCGGGCGCGGCAACGGCACGGGCATGAGCGGCCTGGCCTTCGCCAGCGCGCCGCCGGCGGCGCGGCCGCTGCGCTTCCTGCTGTGCGCGCCTGCATGGGGGCGTGGTTGCCGGCGCACTGCTGGTCGCCGACCCGCACCTCCTGGACGGCGGACGCTGGTCGCCGCCGGTGGTGGCCCTGGTACATGTGTTCACCCTGGGCGTGCTTGGCAACGCCATGCTCGGCAGCCTGCTGCAGTTCCTGCCGGTGGCCGCCGGCACGCCGGTGCGCGCCGGGCGCCTGCTGCCGCTGGCGCATGCGGCGCTGAACCTGGGCCTGGTCCTGTTCGTGCTGGCGTTGTACCGCTGGCCTGCCGTGCTGCCCGCGGCGGCGACCCTGTTGCCCGTGCTCGCCCCGCCGCTGCCGGCGCTGCTGCGCCAGGGCACGCAGCGGCTGCTGCGCGCGGGCATCGGCGCGGCGCTGCTGGCACTGGCGGCGACGGCGTTGCTGGGCGTGGTGGCGACCGCAGTGCTGCGCGGCTACCTCATGCTGCCCCTGGACCAGGTGGTGGACGCCCACGCCATGCTCGGTGGCGGCGGCTGGCTGCTTGGCCTGCTGGCGGCAGTCGGCGGGGTGACCGTGCCCATGTTCCAGGGCACCGCGCAGGTGGCGCCACGCGCGCAGCGCGCCTGGACCCTGGCGGCGGTGGTCCTGCCGCTGGCCGCGGCAGTGGCGCGATTGCTTGGCATGCCGGCGACCGTGGTCACGCTGGCCCTCGCCCTGCAGGCCGGCGTCCTTGCCGCGGCGGTGCTGCGGCTGCAATGGCATGCGCCGCACCGGCGCAATCCGGCGCTGGTGCGCTTCTGGTGCGCCGGCTGCATCGCACTGTGCCTGGCGGCCGCGGCGGCCTGCGCGGGTGCAGCCGGCGCTCCAGGCCTGGAAGCACCGGCGTGGGCCATGCTTGCGGGTGTGCTGGGCCTGGGCGTCGGTGCGCCGCTGCTGGTCACCGGCATGCTGCTGGAGATCGTTGCATTCATCGCCTGGGTGGACCTGCGCGGCCGCTGCCCGCGCGGCATGCGCATTCCCGCGGTGGGCCGCCTGCAGCCGGAGGAAGACAAGCGCCGCGTCCTGGCCCTGCACCTGGTCGCAGCGCTGCTGCTGCCGGCCGCGTTCCTCGGACCGCTGGCGACGCTTGCCGCCGGCCTGGCCCTGTCTGCGGCGCATGCGGCAACCGCGCTCTGCCTGCTGCGTTGCCTGCGACGCGCGCGCCACTTCCGGCTGCATCCGGAAGCCTACCGATGAGGTGCGGATATCCGGCGGCGGTCCCCGACAGCGCCGCCACCGGCAACATCCGGCTCAGTAGCTGAAGTTGAGCTTGATCCAGGCCGTGCGCCCCGGCTCGGCGATGCGCTCCGGCTCGGAGGGGTAGCCGAAACCACTGTTGCCGGCGGCATTGAGGTGCTCGCGGTAATCGCGGTCGAACAGGTTGTCGATGCCCGCGGCCAGCTGCACGCGCTGCCCGAAGCGGTAGCCGCCGTTGAGCGAGAACACCGCGAAGCCCGGGCTCGGGCCCAGGTCGCGGCCGACCACGTTGCCCTGCCCGGTATTGCTGCGGTGCTGGGCCGCGGCCACGCGCAGCAGCGCGCCCCAGGACCAGGGACCGCGCTCGCCACTGGCGGTCAGGCGCGCCTCCAGCGGCGGCATCTGCGGCAGCGCGCCCTCCGTGGTCCGGCCCCAGGCATAGGCCAGGGCGCCGCCCAGCTTCAGCCCGGGCCGCGGCTTCCAGTCCGCGCCCAGTTCGCCGCCGGCGATGTCCGCATCCAGGTTCCGTGCACGCGTGCTGCCTCCCATCATCCCGCCGGGGAGATAGTCGAACACGATGTAGTCGTCGATCCGCCCGGCGTAGACCGAGGCCCAGGCTTCCACCTTGCCGGCGCGGTACTGCAGGCCGGCGTCGAGCTGGGTGGTGCGCTCCGGCTGCAGACCGATGAAGGCATTGGCCGCGCCCTGCGGCCCCATCGTGGGCGAGAACAGCTCCCAGTAGTCCGGCATGCGCTCGGCGTGGCCGAGGCCGGCATACCAGCCGAAGCGCCCGGCCATGTCGTGCTCGTAGCGGACGAAGCCGCCGGCGAGGGTTTCCCCGCGGCGCTGGCCCGCGGTCGGGTTGGGCATGGCGTCCATGCCGCTGCCGGTGCGCGCGCGCCGGTCCTCGGCACGGGCGCGGTCCACGCGCAGGCCGGACATCAGGTGGTGCACCTCGTCGATGTGCCAGTGCGATTCGGCGAACGCGCCGACGGTGCGGGTGCGTGCGTCATGGGTCCAGGGCGCCTGGCGCCAGGCGTCGCGGCCCATGCCGCTGCGCCGGCGGTGTTCGCCCTGCCTGCCGTCCACGCCGGCGGTCACCTCCCAGCGGCCGTGCTGGAAGGTCAGGGCAATGCGCCCGCCCTCGCTGGTGTCGCCGACATTGCTGGCCATCGGCATGGGCATGGCCGAATCCGGATCCGGGTCGCGCAGGCTGTAGTTGTCCATCACGTGGTCGACCTCGTTGCGGTAGAGGCTGGCCACCACCGCATCGAGCACGCCACCCATGTGCTTCTTTTCAAAGCGCAGGCCGAGGCTGTCGCGGCGGAACCGCGAGCCGTCCATGCCGCGGCCGGCATAGCGGGCTTCGGCATCGCCGGTGCCAGCCGACAGCTCCAGCACGGTGTCCGCATCCGGGGTCCAGCCGATTGCCGCGTCGGCGTTCCACTTGTCCCAGGCCGAGGGCACGCGGCGGCCGTCACCGGCGCGGTAGTCGCTGGCCTCCGAACGGTTGCCGGCGACACGCGCATAACCGCGCGGGGTGCCGGCACTGGCATCCAGCACCTGGTCGTTGCGGCCGTTGCCGCCGGCCAGCAGGCTGCCCTGGGCACGCACGCCCGGGCGGTCGAAGTACGGGATCTCGCGCTCGAAGCGCACCGTGCCGGCCGAGGCGCCGCCTCCCCACAGCACGGTCTGAGGACCCTTCACGACGGTCAGGCGGTCGTAGGTCTCCGGCGCGATGTAGGACATGGCGTTGTCCATGCGCGAGGGACAGGCGCCGCTGAGCACGCCGTCGTTGGTGAGCAGGGCGATGCGCGAGCCGAACATGCCGCGCAGTACCGGATCGCCGTTGGTGCCGCCACTGCGCAGGGTGGAGAAGCCGGGGATGGTCTTCAGGTAGTCGGCGCCATCGCTGGCGGGGACCGGCTGGCGCGGCAGCTTCGGATCGGTGGTGAAGGGGGCCGCGGCCACCGGGGCCACGCCCAGCACCACCACCCCATCCAGGTCGGTGGTGGCCAGTTCGGCATGGACATGCCCGTCCGCGGCCACGGCGGCGGGGACGGCGGCGCAAAGCGCGGCGACCAGGGCATGGGCAAGGGGATTGCGGATCATGGCTGCGCCTCGTGCGCGTTGCCTCGGGGTACGGGCAGTCTTCGCGCCGGCCGCCGCATGCGCCTTGATGGTGGTCAATCGCAAGCCCCCGCAGGCGGCCGCCATGCACCGGCTTGACCTGGGTCAAGTGGAGCGCAGGTCGTGCCCGCCGCGGGTAGCGGATTGATGCAAATCAAGGTCCGTCCGGTGGCGTACGCGCACTGTTCGTCCCGCAGCCCAACGAGACGAAAGAGACGAAACATGAAGATCCGTCACCACCTGGCCATCGGCGCGCTTTCGGCGGCAATCGCCCTGGCTTCCGCTCCCGCCTTCGCCGCCAAGGCCAAGGCTTCCGATGCCCCGCTGCCGGTCGTGCAGGCGCAGCTGACCGCGCCGCCGCTGGTCCCGGCCCCGATCTCGCGCAAGACCCCGGCCAAGGTCGTGGTCGACCTGGAGATGGTCGAGAAGGAGATGCAGCTGGACGACGGCGTCACCTACAACTTCTGGACCTTCGGTGGTTCGGTCCCCGGCAGCTTCATCCGCGTGCGCGAGGGCGACACGGTGGAGTTCCGGCTGAAGAACCACCACAGCTCGCACTTCTCCCACAACATCGACCTGCACGCGGTGACCGGCCAGGGCGGCGGCGCCGAGGCCACCTTCACCCTGCCCGGCCGCGAGACGCAGTTCACGTTCAAGGCGCTCAACCCCGGCCTGTACGTCTACCACTGCGCGATGGCCCCGGTGGCGATGCACGTGGCCAACGGCATGTACGGCCTGATCCTGGTCGAACCGGAGGAAGGCATGGAGCCGGTGGACAAGGAGTTCTACGTCATGCAGGGCGACTTCTACACCGAGGGTGCCAACGGCGAGAAAGGCCTGCAGGCCTTCAGCCTGGAGAAGGGCATCGCCGAGGATCCGACCTACGTGGTGTTCAACGGCTCGGTCGGCGCGCTCACCGGCGACAACGCGCTGCAGGCCAACGCCGGCGAGAAGATCCGCATGTACGTCGGCAACGGCGGCCCCAACCTGACCTCCAGCTTCCACGTCATCGGCGAGATCTTCGACAAGGTCTACTTCGAGGGCGGCAGCAAGTACCAGGAGAACGTGCAGACCACGCTGATCCCGGCCGGCGGCTCGGCCATCGTCGAGTTCAAGGCCGACGTGCCCGGCAACTTCGTGCTGGTCGACCACAGCCTGTTCCGCGCCTTCCACAAGGGCACGCTGGGCATCCTCAAGGTCGACGGCGAGAAGCGCCCGGAGATCTACACCGGCCAGCAGCACGACGTCGAGTACCCGGAAGCCGAACCCCAGGGCCACCAGCACTGAGCGCAGCCGCCGCCATGTCCCGCAGCATGCCCCTGTCCACCACCCTCGCCGCCGTCCTGGCGCTGGCTCCGGCCCTGGCCGGGGCCGCCGCCACCGACGCGGCGTCCGGCGGCGGGATCGCATGGCGGTCCATTCCCGGCGGCGCGTTCCGTTCGGCGGTGCGCTTCGAGGAGGAGCGGCCGGTGCTGCCGGTGGCGCCGTTCCAGCTGATGGAGCGCCCGGTCAGCAACGCCCAGTTCGCCGCATTCGTGGCGCGCCGCCCCGAGTGGCGGCGCGACCGCATCCCCGCGCTGTTCTCCAGTCCCGGCTACCTGGGCCACTGGGAAAGTGCCGACGCCCCCGGCGCCAGGCTGGACCCGGACGCACCGGTGGTGCACGTGAACTGGTACGCCGCCGATGCGTTCTGCCGCGAGGCTGGCGGGCGCCTGCCGGACTTCCTCGAGTGGGAATTCGCCGCGGCCGCCGCCGCCACCCGCGCCGATGCCCGCCACGACCGCCAGTGGCGCCTGCGCCAGGCCAACGACGGCCCCCCGCACGCGCCCGATGCCGCGGCGGACGCCCCGGCCAACGTGTACGGCGTCCGTGGCCTGCACGGCGCCTACTGGGAATGGACCGGCGACGCCACCTCGTTGCTGGGCGGCGGCGACCGCCGCGGCCGCGACGACGGCGACGCCCTGCAGTACTGCGGCGCCTCGGCCATGGCCTTCAACGATCCGGCCGACTACGGCGCGGTCAAGCGCTTCGTCCTGCTGTCGGCCCTCACGCCCGCTGCCACCCTCGGCAACCTGGGCTTCCGCTGCGCGAGGAGCCAGCCATGAACCACCACTTCAAACCCCTGCGTACTGCCCTGGGCCTGGCCCTGGCGCTATCCCTGTGCGGGCCGCTGCCGGTCGCCCTGGCCGCGCTGGCCGGGCCGGACGCGCCCGCGGCGACCATGCTGCCCGGCAGTTCGCTGTACCAGGTCGATGCCGGCCTGACCGACCAGCACGGCCAGCCGCTGCGCTGGTCCGACCTGCACGGCCGGCCGCAGCTGGTGTCGATGTTCTACGCCAACTGCCACCTGATGTGCCCGCTGATCCTGGAGAACGCCAAGGCCCTGCAGAAGCAGCTGGGCGCCGACGGCGAACGCCTGGGCGTGGCGGTCATCACCCTGGACCCGGCGCGCGACACCCCGCAGGCCCTGGCCGCGGTCGCCGCCGACCACCGCACGCCCGCCGCCTGGCGCTACCTGCGCCCGGAACCGGACGCGGTCCGCGCCCTGGCCAGCGTGTTGGGCGTACGCTACCGCTTCCGCGACGACGGCAGCATCAACCACACCAGCGTACTGGTGCTGCTCGACGCCGAGGGCCGCGAGGTCGCACGCTCCGACGTCACGGGCATCGCGCCCGATCCCGCATTCGTGCAACAGGTCCGCGCCACGCTGGCCGCGGACTGACGCTTCCATCCATCCCCGTCAAACCGGAGTAACCACCATGAAGAACCGCACCCGCATCCTCGCTGCCCTGGCCCTGATGGGCGCCGCCGGCATGGCCCAGGCCGCCGGCAACTGCACCATCTCGCTCAAGGGCGACGACGCCATGAAGTTCGACCTGAAGGAGGCCACCGTCTCGGCCAGCTGCCCGACCATCACCGTCGAGCTGGCGCACACCGGCAAGCTGCCGGTCACCGCGATGGGCCACAACGTGGTCATCAGCAAGACCGCCGACATGGCCGGCATCGCCCGCGACGGCATCAAGGCCGGCGCCGCCAACGCCTACGTGCCCAAGGGCGACGCCCGCGTGATCGCGCACACCGACCTGGTGGGCGGCGGCCAGAAGACCAAGATCACCTTCCCCGGCAAGGCCCTGGCCGCCGGCGGCGACTACAGCTTCTTCTGCAGCTTCCCGGGCCATTCGGCCATGATGAAGGGCAAGCTGGTCGTCACCAAGTAAGTCCCGCGCCACCCGTGCCGCCGAGGCACGGGTGGCCCGTTCCCGGCCGCGACGCGGCCCCAAGGGGATTCCCGCATGGAACTGGACATCCGCATCGATCCGACGCGGGTCGACCTGGCACGCATCGAGCAGGCCCTGCTGGAAAGCGACCCGGCCGCCCTCGTGGACCTGGACCCGGCCAGCGGCCACCTGCGCGTGGCCACCTGCGCCGGCACCGCCGAGGTCGGGGCGATCCTCGCCGCCGCCGGCGTCCCGGTGCCGCAGCAGGCCATCCACATCGTGCCTTCGGTGTGCTGCGGCGGCTGCAGCGGCTGAAGCGCCGCGGCGATCCGTTGATCGCCGGCATCAATACGAGACCCGCATTCAGGCCGCAAACCCGCTGTTTCCGGCCTCCGGCGGCGGGTCGTGGCGCGACGCAGGGGTAAGATCGGTCCTCCGATCCATGCCCGGCCCGCCCGGCAGGCCGGTGCGCTCCGCACCGGCGGCAGGCAGGCCGGCGCGACCAGCGACCTGCCCGCCATGAATACCAAGCACCGCAAGCCCCTCCCCGGAACCCCCCTGCACTGGTACGACGCCCGCGAGGCGGTCGAAGCCCTGCAGCCCGGCGCCTGGGCCAGCCTGCCCTATACCTCGCGCGTGCATGCCGAGAACCTGGTGCGTTGCGCCGACCCGGCCCACCTGGACGACTACCTGCGCCAGCTGGTCGAGCGCCGCCGCGACCTCGACTTCCCCTGGTTCCCGGTGCGGGTGGTATGCCACGACATCCTCGGCCAGACCGCGCTGGTGGACCTGGCCGGCCTGCGCGACGCCATCGCCGACAAGGGCGGCGACCCGTCCAGCGTCAACCCGGTGGTGCCGGTGCAGCTGATCGTCGACCATTCGCTGGCGGTGGAGTGCGGCGGCCACGACCCGCAGGCCTTCGAGAAGAACCGCGCGATCGAGGAGCGCCGCAACGCCGACCGCTTCCACTTCATCGAGTGGTGCCGGCATGCGTTCCGCAACGTGGAGGTGATCCCGCCGGGCAACGGCATCATGCACCAGATCAACCTGGAGAAGATGTCGCCGGTGGTGTACGTGCGCGACGGCGTCGCCTTCCCCGATACCTGCGTGGGCACCGACTCGCACACCCCGCACGTGGACGCGCTGGGCGTGATCGCCATCGGCGTCGGCGGCCTGGAGGCGGAAAACGTGATGCTCGGCCGCGCCTCGTGGATGCGGCTGCCGGAAATCACCGGCGTGCGCCTGACCGGCCGCCCGGGCCCGGGCATCACCGCCACCGACGTGGTGCTGGCGCTGACCGAGTTCCTGCGCGCGCAGCGCGTGGTCGGCCACTACCTGGAGTTCTTCGGCGAGGGCGCGGCCACGCTGACCATCGGCGACCGCGCCACCATCTCCAACATGTGCCCGGAGTACGGCGCTACCGCCGCGCTGTTCCACATCGACCAGCAGACCCTGGACTACCTGCGCCTGACCGGGCGCGAGGAGCAGCAGGTGCAGCTGGTGGAGACCTATGCGAAGACCGCCGGCCTGTGGGCCGACGACCTGGCGCAGGCGCAGTACGAGCGCGTGCTGGAATTCGACCTGTCCTCGGTCGTGCGCAACCTGGCCGGCCCGTCCAACCCGCACCGGCGCCTGCCGGTCAGCGCGCTGGGCGAGCGCGGCATCGCCGACCCGGCCAAGCTGCAGGCGGCGCGCGAGGAAGAGGCCCGTGGCCTGCTGCCGGACGGCGCGGTGATCATCGCCGCCATCACCAGCTGCACCAACACCTCCAACCCGCGCAACGTGATCGCCGCCGGCCTGCTGGCGCGCAACGCCAACGCCCGCGGCCTGCTGCGCAAGCCCTGGGTCAAGACCTCGCTGGCCCCGGGCTCCAAGGCGGTGCAGCTGTACCTGGAGGAAGCCGGACTGCTGCCGGAGCTGGAGAAGCTGGGCTTCGGCATCGTCGGCTTCGCCTGCACCACCTGCAACGGCATGAGCGGTGCGCTGGACCCGAAGATCCAGCAGGAGATCGTCGAGCGCGACCTGTACTCGGTGGCCGTGCTGTCGGGCAACCGCAACTTCGATGGCCGCATCCACCCGTATGCCCGGCAGGCATTCCTGGCCAGCCCGCCGCTGGTGATCGCCTACGCCATCGCCGGCACCATCCGCTTCGACATCGAGAAGGACGTGCTGGGCCTGGACGCCGACGGCAAGCCGGTCACGCTCAAGGACATCTGGCCGGCGGACGAGGAGATCGACGCCATCGTGCGCGCCAGCGTCAAGCCGGAGCACTTCCGCAAGGTCTACGCGCCGATGTTCCAGGTGCGCGTGGAGCACGGCGAGCCGGTCAGGCCGCTGTACGACTGGCGCCCGATGAGCACCTACATCCGCCGCCCGCCGTACTGGGAAGGCGCGCTGGCCGGCGAGCGCACCCTGCGCGGCATGCGCCCGCTGGCGGTGCTGGGCGACAACATCACCACCGACCACCTGTCCCCGTCCAACGCCATCCTGCCGACCAGCGCCGCCGGCGAGTACCTGGCGAAGATGGGCGTGCCGGAGGAGGACTTCAATTCCTACGCCACCCACCGCGGCGACCACCTCACCGCGCAGCGCGCCACCTTCGCCAATCCCAAGCTGCTCAACGAGATGGTGCGCAACGAGGACGGCAGCGTGCGCCAGGGCTCGCTGGCGCGGCTGGAGCCGGAAGGCAAGGTGATGCGCATGTGGGAGGTGATCGAGACCTACATGCAGCGCCGCCAGCCGCTGGTGATCATCGCCGGCGCCGACTACGGCCAGGGCAGCTCGCGCGACTGGGCCGCCAAGGGCGTGCGCCTGGCCGGCGTGGAGGCGATCGTGGCCGAGGGCTTCGAGCGCATCCACCGCACCAACCTGATCGGCATGGGCGTGCTGCCGCTGGAGTTCAAGCCGGGCACCACCCGCCTGACCCTGGGCATCGACGGCACCGAGACCTTCGACGTGGTCGGCACCCGCGCCCCGCGCGCGGACCTGACCCTGGTCATCCACCGCCGCAACGGCCAGGCCCTGGAGGTCCCGGTGACGTGCCGCCTGGACACCGCCGAGGAGGTGAGCATCTACGAGGCCGGCGGCGTGCTGCAGCGCTTCGCCCAGGACTTCCTGGAGGCGTCGAAGGCTGCCTGACTGGTTCGTCGCAGTGACATGACCCACTGCGAAGGAGCCACGACCATGACCGACACGACCGCCACCGGCACCGTCCACCTGCACCGCATCCTGGCCGCGCCGCCGGCCCGGGTGTTCCGCGCGTTCACCGATCCGGACGCGCTGGTGCGCTGGATGCCGCCGTACGGCTTCACCGCGCGCATGCTCGAGTTCAAGCCCGGCGTGGGCTACCGCATGGCCTTCACCAACTTCTCCACCGGCAGCAGCGAGTCGTTCACCGTGCGCTACCTCGAGCTGGTCGAGGACGCGTTGATCCGGCATGCCGACACGTTCGACGACCCCGGGCTGCCCGGGGAGATGCTCGTGACCGTGTCGCTGAAGCCCAGCATCGCAGGGACCGAACTGCGGATCGTGCAGGAAGGCATTCCCGCGGCCATCCCGGAGGACATGTGCCACCTGGGCTGGCGCGACTCGCTGGACATGCTGGCGAAACTGGTCGAACCGGAGATCCCGGACGGGGCCTGAGCCCCGCCCTCCCCTACCCTCAGCGCAAGCGAATCCATGAGCCACAAGCCCCAGCTCCGCATCCCCGCCACCTACATGCGCGGTGGCACCTCCAAGGGCGTGTTCTTCCGCCTGCAGGACCTGCCCGCCGAGGCGCAGGTGCCGGGTCCGGCGCGCGACCGCCTGCTGCAGCGGGTGATCGGTTCGCCCGATCCCTACGGCAAGCACACCGACGGCATGGGCGGCGCCACCTCCAGCACCAGCAAGTGCGTGATCATCGGCCCGGCCACGCGCCCGGGCCACGACGTGGACTACCTCTACGGCCAGGTCGCGATCGAGGAGGACTTCGTCGATTGGAGCGGCAACTGCGGCAACCTCAGCACCGCGGTCGGTCCGTTCGCGGTCGCCAACGGCTTCATCGACCCGGCGCGCATCCCGCGGGAAGGCACGGTGGAAGTGCGGGTGTGGCAGGCCAACATCGGCAAGACCATCGTCGTGCACGTGCCGATCCGCGACGGCCAGGTGCAGGAGACCGGCGATTTCGAGCTGGACGGCGTGGCCTTCCCCGCGGCCGAGGTGGTCGTCGAGTTCCTCGATCCGGCCGAGGAAGGCGAGGACGGCGGCAGCATGTTTCCCACCGGCAACCTGGTCGACACCCTCGAGGTGCCCGGCGTGGGCACGCTGGAGGCGACCCTGATCACCGCCGGCATCCCCACCGTGTTCGTGGACGCGGAAGCCATCGGCTTCACCGGCACCGAGCTGCAGCCGGCGATCAACGGCGATCCGGCGATCCTGGCGAAGCTCGAGGCCATCCGCGTGGCCGGCGCACTGCGCATGGGCCTGATCCGCACCCCGAAGGAGGCCGCCACCCGCCAGCACACGCCCAAGGTCGCCTTCGTCGCACCGCCGCGCGACTACGTGTCCAGCAGCGGCAAGCCGATCGCGGCCGCCGACATCGACCTCAACGTGCGCGCCATGTCCATGGGCAAGCTGCACCACGCGATGATGGGCACCGCCTCGGTGGCGATCGCCACCGCCGCCGCGGTGCCCGGGACCCTGGTCAACCGCGCCGCCGGCGGCGGCGCGCGCGAGGTGGTGCGCTTCGGCCATCCCTCCGGGACCCTGCGCGTGGGCGCCTCGGTCGCCCGGGTCGACGGCCAGTGGACCGTGACCCGCGCGGTGATGAGCCGCAGCGCGCGCGTGCTGATGGAAGGCCACGTCCGGGTGCCGGCGGCCTGATCCCTCGCCGGCCCGCCGCCTCCCGGCGCGCCGGCTCAGGCCGCCCCCGGTCCCGCGGCCGCCGCCTGTTCCTGCTGCAGTTCCCGCGGCCGCGGCGGCAGCCGGTTGTGCGCGGCCAGCGCGGCGATCGCCGCCTGGCCCACCGCCACCGAGATCTGGTTGAGCCCGCTGACCACGTCGCCGGCCGCGTAGAGGCCCGGTACCGAGGTCAGCTGGTGGGCGTCGACCGGGATCTCGCCGCTGTCCGACAGCTCCACCCCGGCCTGCCGCGCCAGGTGCGCGCTGCTGTCGCAGCCGAGGAACGGGTACACCGTGTCGAAGCGGTGGCAGTGGCCGTCGACCACGTAGCCGCAGCGGCCGTCGGCGAACACCAAGCGGCCGCCGGGCGGCAGCACTTCCACGCCCAGGTCCGGGGGCGGCGACGCCGGCACCGCATCGGTCGGCAGCAGGCTCAGGCGTGCGCTGTAGCCGCGCAGGAACGGCACGTGGCCGATGATCGTCTCCCACGGACCGTAGATGCCGATGGCCTGGTCGCTGGCCTCGTAGGCATCGCAGACCGGGCACAGCCGCAGCGCGCCGCAGGCCACGGCCTGCTCCACGTCCGGCAGGTCCGGCAGGCGGTCGCTCAGCCCGGTGGCGAGGATCACCGCCGCCGCGTGCCAGCGGCGCCCGTCCGGTGCTTCGGCGACGAACACGCCGTCGGCGCCGCGCTGCAGCGAGGCCACCAGGCCGTGTTCGATCACCGCGCCGAACGATTCGGCCTGGGCGCGCAACCGCGCCAGCAGCGCGGTGCCGGCGATGCCCTGGGGAAAGCCCGGGCAGTTGTTGCTTTCGGGAATCCAGCGGGCGCGGCTGTCGCCGGCGTCGACCACCACGCAGCGGCGGTGCAAGCGCCCCAGGTAGATGGCCGCGGTCAGCCCCGCGGGGCCGCCGCCAACCACCAGCACGTCCGTCTCGATCACGGCCCACCTCCGTCGTCCTCGCCGGAACGATAGGCGGCCGGCGTGAACGCGGCGCGAGGCGGCTAGGCGGCGGCGTTGGCGCTGGCCACGTCCAGCACCACGTCCATGACGGTGGGATCCTCGCGGTCGGGCGCGACCTTGAAGCCCAGCTGCTGGCACATCGCCAGCATGGTCACGTTCTCGCGCAGCACCTGGCCCTCGACCGCCTTCAGGCCGATGCTGCCGGCCCACTCGATCATGATCCGCATCAGCTGCCAGCCAATGCCCAGGCCCTTGAGGTCGGAACGGACCATGATCCCGTACTCGCCGCGCTCGTAGTTGGCGTCGGCCAGCAGGCGCACCGCGCCCAGCATCTCGCCGCTGTCCGGGTCGATCGCCACCAGGGCGATGGAGCGGGCGTAGTCGAGCTGGGTCAGGCGCGCGATGAACTCGTGGCTGAAGTGGCGCACCGCAGAGAAGAAACGCAGGCGCAGGTCCTCGTCGCTGACCCGGGAGAAGAACTCCAGGAACATCTGCTCGTCCTCCGGCCGCACCGGGCGCACGAACATGCGCCGGCCCTGCGACAGCTCCAGCGTGCGCTCCCACTCCTTCGGATACGGGCGGATCACGAAGCTGGAATGCCACGGGCCCTTCTGCGCCGGGCCCGGGTGCGGCGCCACCGCCACCCGGGCATCGACCGCGACCACGCCCTCGCGGTCGGCCAGCAGCGGGTTGATGTCCAGCTCGCGGATCTGCGGCACGTCGGCCGCCAGCTGCGCCAGCTTGACCAGCACCAGGGCCACCGCGCGCTCGTCGGCCGCCGGCACGTCGCGGTAGGCCTTGAGGATGCGGCTGACGCGGGTGCGCGAGATCAGGTCGTGGGCCAGGCGCAGGTCCAGCGGCGGCAGGGCCAGTGCCTTGTCGTCGATCACTTCCACCGCGGTGCCGCCGCGGCCGAACACGATCACCGGGCCGAAGGTCGGGTCGTGGGCGATGCCGGCGATCAGTTCACGCGCCTTGGCCCGCGCCACCATCGGGTGCACGGTCACGCCCTCGATCCGCGCCTTGGGCCGCAGTTCACGGGCGCGTGCCAGGATCGAGGCCGCCGCCTCGCGCACCGCGGCCTCGCTGGACAGGTTGAGGCGCACGCCGTCCACGTCGGACTTGTGCACGATGTCCGGCGACAGGATCTTCAGCGCCACCAGCTTGCCCGCCTCCAGCAGCGGCCGCGCGGCGGCGACCGCGGCCTCGGCGTCGGCGGCGCGCCACGCCGGGGTGACCGGGATGCCGTAGGCGCCCAGCAGGTCCACCACCTCCAGCGGGTCCAGCCAGTCGCGGCCCTGCTCCAGGGCACGGGCGACGATCGCCTGCGCCGCGGCGGCGTCGACCACGAAGTCCTCCGGCAGGCTGGGCGGGGTTTCCATCAGCGCCTGCTGCGCCTCCCGGTGCCGCACCAGGTAGGTGAAGCCGCGCACCGCGTCGGCCTCGGTGGCGTAGGTGGGCACCCCGGCCGCGTCCAGCCGCGCCAGCGCCTCCTGGCCGCCGCCCAGCCATACCCCCAGCACCGGCTTGCCGTGGCCGGGGCGCGGCCGCCGCGCCAGCACCGAGGCCACCGCCTCGGCCGCCTCGAGCGAGGACGACAGCGCGGTGGGCACGTTCATCACCAGCACCGCGTCGTTGCCCGGGTCGGCCAGCAGCGCCTCCAGCGCGGCGGTGTATCGGGCCGCGTCGGCGTCGCCGACGATGTCCACCGGGTTGGAATGCGACCAGGTCGGCGGCAGCACCTTGTCCAGGGCCTGCACGGTCTGCGGATCCAGGCTGGCCAGGGTGCCGCCAAGGTCGACCAGGCGGTCCACCGCCAGCACGCCGATCCCGCCGCCGTTGGTGAGGATGGCCAGGCGCCGGCCGGGGGCCTGGCGCAGGTGGCCCAGGGTCTCGGCCGCGGCGAACAGCTCGTCCAGCGCGTGCACGCGCAGCAGACCGGCGCGGCGGAAGGCGGCGTCGTATACCGCGTCGGCGCCGGCCAGGGCGCCGGTATGGGTGGCGGCGGCGCGCGCGCCCTGCTCGTGGCGCCCGGACTTGACCACCACCACCGGCTTGGAGCGGGCCGCGGCGCGCGCGGCCGACATGAACTTGCGCGCGTCGCGGATGGATTCGATGTACAGCAGGATGGCCCGGGTCTTCGGGTCCTGGGCGAACCAGTCCAGCAGGTCGCCGAAGTCCACGTCCAGGGCATCGCCCAGCGAAACCACGGCGGAGAAGCCGATCGAGCGCGCCGCGCCCCACTCGACCAGGCCTGCGGCGATGGCGCCGGACTGCGAGACCAGGGCCAGGTCGCCCGGCAGCGGGCTGCGCGCGGCGAAGCTGGCGTTGAGGCCCACGTGCGGGGCCATCACCCCCAGACAGTTGGGGCCGACGATGCGCAGGCCGTGCGGGCGGGCCTCGTTGCGCAGGTGCTCCAGCAGCGAGCCCGGGCCCTGGCCAAGCCCGGCGGTGACCACGATCGCCGCCCGCGCCCCCACCGCCACCGCCTGGGCGATCACCCCGGGCACGGTTTCGGCCGGGGTGGTCACCACCACCAGCTCCGGCGCGAACGGCAGGTCGCGCAGCGAGGCCACCGCCGGCACGCCCTCGATCCGCCGGTACTTGGGGTTGACCAGGCCCACCTGCCCGGCGAATCCGGCCTGGCGCAGGTTGTGGACCACGGTGCGGCCCACCGACCCGGGGCGGGGGCTGGCCCCGACCACGGCCACCGACTTGGGGGCGAAAACGGCTTCCAGCGCGTAGATGCTCATCCGCGAACGGCTCGGTACGTCTCAGGGCTAAACGATACAGTGCGGCGCCGGCGGGCGCCTCCGGGTCCCGGAACCGGGATGCAGTTCCCCTATTTCAAGGGATAACCCGTTAACGGCGCTTGGCGCCTTGATCCTGATCAATGCCCCGCTTGCCTTCCCTGCCGATCATGCGCCCCATCCACAGGAGGATTGGGACGTGTCGACCGTTCAGGAGACATACAACGACAAGGTAGTGCGCCAGTTCGCGGTCATGACCGTGGTCTGGGGCATCGTGGGCATGGCCGTGGGCGTGCTGATCGCCGCCCAGCTGTACTGGCCCGCCCTCAACTTCGACCTGCCGTGGCTGAGCTACGGGCGCCTGCGCCCGCTGCACACCAACGCGGTCATCTTCGCCTTCGGCGGCAGCGCGCTGATGGCCACCAGCCTGCACGTGGTGCAGCGCACCTGCCACGTGCGCCTGCTCTCGGACGGCCTGGCGGCCTTCGTGTTCTGGGGCTGGCAGCTGGTCATCGTGCTGGCCGCCGTGACCCTGCCGCTGGGCCTGACCCAGGGCAAGGAGTACGCCGAGCTGATCTGGCCGATCGACATCCTGATCGCCGTGGTCTGGGTGGCGTACGCGGTGCTGTTCATCGGCACCATCGCCAAGCGCCGGGTCAAGCACATCTACGTGGCGAACTGGTTCTACGCCAGCTTCATCATCGCCGTGGCGCTGCTGCACATCGTCAACAACATCGCCATCCCCACCGGCGCCCTGCACTCCTACCCGGTGTACAGCGGCGCGGTCGACGCGATGGTGCAGTGGTGGTACGGCCACAACGCGGTCGGCTTCTTCCTGACCGCCGGCTTCCTGGGAATGATGTACTACTTCGTGCCCAAGCAGGCCGGCCGCCCGGTGTACTCCTACCGGCTGTCGATCGTGCACTTCTGGGCGCTGATCGCCGTGTACATGTGGGCCGGCCCGCACCACCTGCAGTACACCGCGCTGCCCGACTGGGCGCAGTCGCTGGGCATGGTGTTCTCGCTGATCCTGCTGGCCCCGTCCTGGGGCGGCGCGATCAACGGCATCCTGACCCTGTCCGGCGTCTGGTACAAGCTGCGCACCGACCCGATCCTGAAGTTCCTGATCGTCTCCGTCTCGTTCTACATGATCGCCACCTTCGAGGGGCCGATGATGTCGATCAAGACGGTCAACTCGCTGTCGCACTACACCGACTGGACCGTCGGCCACGTGCACGCCGGCGCCCTGGGCTGGGTCGCGATGATCTCCATCGGCTCGATCTACGCCCTGCTGCCGAAGCTGCTGGGCCGCGAGCAGATGTTCTCGACCAAGGCCATCGACCTGCACTTCTGGCTGCACACCGGCGGCGTGGTGTTCTACATCGCCTCGATGTGGATCGCCGGCGTCATGCAGGGCCTGATGTGGCGCGCCACCAACCCGGACGGCACGCTGACCTACAGCTTCGTCGAGTCGCTGCACGCCACCTACCCGTACTACCTGATCCGCCTGGGCGGCGGCCTGCTGGTGCTGTCCGGCATGGGCGTGATGGCCTGGAACACGTGGCGCACCTGGCGTGCGGCCCCGGCGATCGCCCCGCAGCCGGTGCTGCCCGTGGCGGCCTCCGATGCGCGCGCCTGAGGAGGAACTAGGACCATGAGCGAAAACCACAACGCGCACGAGAAAGTCGAGAAGAACGTCGGCCTGATGGCCGTGCTGATCGCGGTGGCCGTGTCCTTCGGCGGCCTGGCCGAGATCGTCCCGCTGATGTTCCAGGCCGAGGCGATCGAGCCGCTGGAGGGCGTGGAGCCCTACCCGGCGCTGGAGCTGGCCGGGCGCGACGTCTACGTCCGCGAAGGCTGCTACAACTGCCACTCGCAGATGGTGCGCACCCTGCGCTTCGAGTCCGAGCGCTACGGCCACTACTCGCTGGCCGGCGAGTCGGTCTACGACCGCCCGTTCCAGTGGGGCTCCAAGCGCACCGGCCCGGACCTGGCCCGCGTCGGCGGCCGCTACTCCGACGACTGGCACCGCGTGCACCTGAACAACCCGCGCGACGTGGTGCCCGAATCCAACATGCCGGCGTTCCCGTGGCTGGCCAAGGCCAAGGTCGACGGCGAAGTCGTGGCCAAGCGCATGCGCGCGCTGCAGACCCTGGGCGACCCCTACACCGACGAGCAGATCGAGCAGGCCCCGGCCGAGCTCGAGGGCAAGACCGAGCTCGACGCGGTGGTCGCCTACCTGCAGGGCCTGGGCCGGCACGCGCCGAAGGGAGGCCAGCAGTGATTTCCGGAATCGTGACCGCAGTGCTGCTGGTGCTGTTCATCGGCGGCTGGATCTGGGCCTGGAGCCCGGCACGCAGGACCGAGTTCGAGCAGGCGGCGCAGCTGCCGCTGGAAGAGGACTCGCATCAGGGCAATATTGGGGAGAACCGCGCATGAGCATGGGATGGACGTGGTACGTCATCGCCCTGGTCGCGCTGAACATCGTCGGCTACGTCTGGTTGCTGTGGTGGACGTCGCGCCGGCGCCCGGGCGATCCGAAGCCCGAGGACACGCTGCACACCTGGGACGGCGACATCACCGAGTACAACAAGCCGCTTCCGCGGTGGTGGATCAACCTGTTCTACATCACCATCGTCTTCGGCATCGGCTACTTCTTCTGGTACGGCGGCCTGGGCAGCATCCCCGGCTACAGCGGCTGGAGCTCCAAGCAGGAGCACGCCGAGGAGAAGGCGGTGCAGGACGCGCGCCTGGAGCAGACCTTCAAGCCGTACGCCGGCAAGTCCATCGACGTGCTGGCGCAGGATCCGAAGGCGGTGGCCCTGGGCCGCTCGATCTTCAGCAACACCTGCGCCACCTGCCACGGCTCGGCCGGCCAGGGCGCGGTGGGCTACCCGAACCTGACCGACGAGATCTGGCACTGGGGCGGCAGCCCGGACCGCATCCTGGAGACCATCCTGGACGGCCGCGAGGGCGTGATGCCGGAGTGGGGCACCGTGCTGACCGGCATGGGCGGCCCGGAGGCGGTGGACTACGTGATCGCCTACGTGCGCGCCCTGTCCGACCCGGAGGCCGGCCTGCAGAACAACTTCATGGCCGCCCAGGGCAAGAAGCTGTACGAGGGCGTCTGCGTGGCCTGCCATGGCATCGACGGCAAGGGCAACCAGGACCTCGGCGCGCCCGACCTGACCGACGACTACTGGCTGTACGGCAGCAGCCGCGAGAGCCTGCGCAAGACCATCGCCGAAGGCCGCCACGGCACCATGCCGGCCCACCGCGAGCTGCTCGGCGAGACCCGCGCGCGCCTGGTCGGTGCCTATGTCTGGTCGCTGTCGCATAATCGGGCCGACTCCGGGGAACCGACGGACCAACAGTGACCGACTTCAGCGAGCCACGCTTTGACCACCCCCCACGTCCGCTGGCCCAGCGCGTGGGGGCCATCGCCTGGCCCAGCTTCTTCGCGGCCGGCGTGTCGACGATGGTGTTCTTCGCCTTCGTCGACCCGCTGGTCCTGCGCGACCTCACCTTCCCCGGCCTGCCGATGACACGGGAACTCGGCTACACGCTGGGGTTTTTCCTTTTCTGGATCGCGACCGCGTCCTCCAGCCTCTTCACCTGGATCCTGCTGCGTCCCTCCAGCCGCTTCAACCGCGCGCTTCCGCCTGAGTAAGCGCGCTCCGGCGCGCGGCCCTGGGACAATCTGTCGCTTTCGCGCGCGGACCGGATGCGGATACTGGGACATGCGGCGGACTCCCCCGCACGCCACGCCGCGGACGCGGCCAAGCAAACGCCATGACTGCCCAAGAACGCATCCTTTCCCTTCCTTGCCACGCCGCCGGCGTACGGTGGACGCCGTGAGCAAGCGCATTCCCCTGGACGTGGTCGACGACCAGGGCAACTCCTTCTACGTCAGCGAGCGCAAGGTCTACCCGCGCGACGTCTCCGGCCGCTTCAACCGCCTGCGCGTGGCCGCGGTGGTGTGGCTGCTGGGCATGTTCTACCTGTTCCCCTGGCTGAAGTGGGACGGGCGCCAGGCGGTGCTGTTCGACCTTCCGGCGCGCAAGTTCTACGTGTTCGGCCTGGCGTTCTGGCCGCAGGACTTCCTGTTCCTGGCCCTGCTGCTGATCATCGCCGCGTTCGCGCTGTTCTTCTTCACCGCCCTGGCCGGCCGCCTGTGGTGCGGCTACGCCTGCCCGCAGACGGTGTGGACCGAGGTGTTCCTGTGGATGGAGCGCTGGACCGAGGGCGACCGGCCCAAGCGCATGAAGCTCGACGCCGGCCCCTGGAACCGCGAGAAGATCCTGCGCAAGGGCGCCAAGCACGCGCTGTGGCTGGCGTTCGCGCTGTGGACCGGCTTCACCTTCGTCGGCTTCTTCACCCCGATCCGCGACCTCGGCGCCCGCATGTTCCCGTTCGAGCTGGGCGGCTGGGAGACCTTCTGGGTGTTCTTCTACGCCCTGGCCACCTGGGGCAACGCCGGCTTCCTGCGCGAGCAGGTGTGCAAGTACATGTGCCCGTACGCGCGCTTCCAGAGCGCGATGTTCGACCGCAACACCCTGCTGATCGCCTACGACCCGATGCGCGGCGAGCCGCGCGGCCCGCGCAAGCGCGGGCTGGGCAGCGTGCTCGAGCGCGCGCGCGGCCTGCTGGACCCGAAGACCGCCTACGACTACGTGTTCCGCGCCAGCGCGCACCCGACCGCGGCCGACAACCGCGCCCAGGCGCGCGGCACCATCACCCTGGCCGGCGTCGGCCAGAAGCCCGAGCCGCTGCCGAAGTTCGCCCCCGAGGAACTGGGCGACTGCATCGACTGCACCATCTGCGTGCAGGTCTGCCCGACCGGCATCGACATCCGCAACGGCCTGCAGTACGAGTGCATCGCCTGCGGCGCCTGCATCGACGCTTGCGACGAGGTCATGGGCAAGATGGGCTACCCGCGCGGCCTGATCCGCTACGCCACCCAGAACGGCATCGACGGCAAGCCCAGCCGGGTGCTGCGCCCGCGCATCCTGGTCTACGGGCTGGTGCTGCTGGGCCTGTGCGCGGCCTGGGCCTGGGGCGTGGCCAACCGCAGCGAGCTGATCGTCGAAGTGCTGCGCGACCGCAACGCCCTATACCGCCAGCTCGGCGACGACGGCGTCGCCAACGACTACACGCTCAAGCTGGTCAACAAGAGCCAGCAGGAACAGCGCTACCGCATCAGCCTCGAGACCGACGCCCCGTTGCGCCTGGCCGGCGCCGGCGAGGTCGCCGCCGGGCCGGAGCAGGTGGTGCCGGTGGCGGTCAGCGTGGTCGCCGACGAGGGCATCCCCGCCGGCCGCCACGAGCTGCGGTTCGTCGTCGAGAGCATCGATGGCAGCGAAAGGCGCATCATCGACAGCAGCTTCTTCGGACCGGTCCAATGAACGAGCCCAACCCGCACAAGGATTCCCCGGCCTGGCGCAACCCCGTGCTGTGGCTGGTCATCGGGCTGCCGCTGCTGTCGATCGTCGCCGGCGTGGGCCTGGTGGTGGTCTCGGTGCGCTCCGGCGGCGCCGACGTGGTGACCGACCCGGTGCGCCGGGTCTCGCAGATCCAGACCGCCGACCTGGGCCCGGACGCGCAGGCGAAGAAGCTGGGCCTGAGCGCGGTGCTGCGGGTGGAGGACGGCATCGTCGAGGTGCTGCCGGCCACCGGCAAGTTCGACCGCGCCGCGCCGCTGCGGCTGCACCTGGAGCACCCGACCACCCAGGCCCGCGACCTGCAGCTGGAACTGCAGCCGCACGGCCCGGGCTGGCGCACCGAGCAGGCGGTGGACGGCTCGCACGACTGGATCGCGCGCCTGCGCGCGGCCGACGGCAGCTGGCGCCTGCAAGGCCGGCTGCCGAAGGATCAGCACGCCACGCGGCTGGCGCCGGCGCTGGGCGGCGGCCAGGGCTGAGCGCCATGGCGGCTGCCCTGGCCATGCCGGCTGCCGCTTCCACCAGCGGCCACTGCCACCACTGCGGCGAGGCCCTGCCGGCCAACCCCTGCGTGGTCGAACTCGACGGCCAGGCCCGTTCCTTCTGCTGCCAGGGCTGCGCCGCGGCCGCCGAATGGATCGCCCAGGCCGACCTGGACGGCTACTACCGCCTGCGCAGCGCCGCCGCCGGCAAGGTCGGCGACGAACTGCCCGACCTGGCGGTCTGGGACCGGCCCGACGTCCAGGCCGAGCACAGCCGGCCGGTCGAGCGCGGCCGCGAGATCACCCTGCTCACCGACGGCATGCGCTGCGCCGCCTGCGCCTGGCTGATCGACCGCGCCCTGGCACGCGAGCCGGGCGTGGTCGACTGCAGCGCCAATGCCGTGACCGGCCGCATCCGCATCGCCTGGGACCCGCAGCGCACCGCGCTGTCGGCGCCGCTGCGGCGGCTGGCCATGCTCGGCTACCGGCCCTACCTGGCCGGCAGCGAGGCGCTTGAACGCGAACGCACGCGCGAGCGCCGGCGCTGGCTGCTGCGGCTGGGCATCGCCGGGCTCGGCATGTTCCAGGCCATGATGATGGCCGAGGCCCTGTACCTGGACTTCGACAGCACCATGCCGGAGGCGACCCGCGACTTCTTCCGCTGGCTGACCTTCCTGCTGTGCGCGCCGGTGGTGTTCTACTCCGGCTGGCCGTTCCTGGCCGGCGCCGCGCGCGAGCTGCGCCAGCGCCGCCTGGGCATGGATTTCCTGATCGCCAGCTCGACCCTGCTGGCCTACTTCGCCAGCCTGGTGGAAACCATCCGCGGCGGCCCGCACGTCTGGTACGACGCGGCGGTGATGTTCGTGTTCCTGCTGCTGGCCGCGCGCATGCTCGAGCAGCGCGCGCGCAGCGTGGCCTCGGCCCAGGTCGACGCACTGGCCCGTGCGCGCCCGGCCTTCGCCACCCGCGAACTGGCCGACGGCCGCCGCGAGACCGTGCCGCTGGCGGCGCTGGCGCCCGGGGACGTGGCCTGCGTGGCCGCCGGCGAGGCGGTGCCAGCCGACGGCGTGCTGTTGGCCGATGGCGACAGCGCCGAGGCCTGGTTCGAGGAAGCACTGCTGACTGGCGAGTCGGCCCCGGTGCGCCGTACCGCCGGCGAAACCGTCTACGCCGGCACCATCTGCCGCGAGCGCCCGGCCCGCCTGCGGGTGACCTGCACCGGCACCGCCACCCGGCTGTCGCAGCTGGCCCGCCTGGTCGAGCAGGCCCAGGCGCACCGCCCGGCGCTGGCGCGGGTGGCCGACCGCATCGGCAGCCGCTTCGTGATGTCGCTGCTGCCGGTGGCGGCGCTGGTGTTCGCCGGCTGGTGGCACTGGCAGCCGGAGCGGGCGCTGGAAGTGACCCTGGCCCTGCTGGTGGTCAGCTGTCCCTGCGCGCTGTCGCTGTCGGTGCCGACCGCGCTGGCCGCCGCGCATGGCGCACTGGCGCGGATCGGCCTGCTGGCCATGCGTCCGGACGCGCTGGACACTCTGGCCCGCGCCACCGACGTGGTGTTCGACAAGACCGGCACCCTCAGCGATGGCCGCCCCGCACTGGCCTCGGTCGAGGTGCTGGACGCCACGCTGGACCGCGACGGCGTGCTCGCCATCGCCGCGGCGCTGGAGCGCGATACCGGGCATCCGCTGGCCGCCGCCTTCGCCGGTGCCACGCCACTGGCCGCGAGCGCGGTGGAAACCCTGCCCGGCCGCGGGGTGCAGGGCGTGGTCGGCGCCCGCGCCTGGCGCCTGGGCCGCGCCGATTTCGCCGCCGGCCGCGAAGACGACGGTGCCCTGTGGCTGGGCGACGGCCAGCACGCGGCCGCGCGCTTCGTGCTCGAGGAACGCGCCCGCGCCGATGCCGCCGCGGCGCTGGCCGCGCTGCGCGCGCAGGGCCTGCGCCTGCACCTGGCCAGCGGCGACGGCGAGGCCGCGGTGGCGCGGCTGGCGTCGGCGCTGGGCCTGGACGCGCGCCATGCGCGGCAGTCGCCGGAGGACAAGTTGGCCCTGGTGCGCCGCCTGCAGGCCGGGGGCCGGATCGTGGCCATGGTCGGCGACGGCCTCAACGACGCCCCGGTGCTGGCCGGCGCCGACGTCTCCATCGCCATGGGCCAGGGCGCCTCGCTCGCCCACCGCGCCGCCGACCTGGTGACCACCGGCGAGGGCCTGCTGCGCATCCCGGCGGCGGTATCGCTGGCCCGCCGCACCCGCGCCATCATCCGCCAGAACCTGGCCTGGGCCGCCGCCTACAACGTGCTGGCGATCCCGCTGGCCGCCGCCGGGCTGGTCACCCCGTGGCTGGCGGCGCTGGGCATGGCCCTGTCCTCGCTGCTGGTGACCCTCAACGCGCTGCGCCTGGCCCGGCGCGCGCCGACGTCCGCCAGCGGCGACAATGGCGGTACCGCCACCACCCGCGAGGCCCGCGCATGAGGATCCTGCTGCTGCTGATCCCGATCAGCCTGGTGCTGCTGGGCGTGGCCATCGCCGCCTTCGTCTGGGCGGTCAAGCGCGGCCAGTTCGACGACCTCGACACCCCCGCCCTGGACATCCTCGAGGACAACGACCGCCCGGCCCCGCCGCGCGGGCAACCGCGCGGGGACGGCGACCGGCCGGCGCCATGATCCTGCCGGTCGACCTGCCGACCCTGCTGGCGGCGCTCACCGCCGGGCTGCTTGGCGGCCTGCACTGCGCGGTGATGTGCGGCGGCATCGCCACCGGCTTCCACGCCATGGCCGCCGGCCCCGCGCACCGCGTGGCCTGGCAGGCCAATGCCGGCCGCATCCTCGGCTACGTGCTGGCCGGTGCCCTGGTCGGCGGCCTGGGCGGCGGCGTGCTGCGGCTGCTGCGGATCGAGGCCCTGGCCCTGGGCCTGCGCATGGCCGCCGGCCTGGCCCTGGTGCTGGTCGCCCTGCGCCTGCTCGACCGCGGCGGGCGCCTGGACCTGCTGGCCAGGCCCGGGATCCAGGCCTGGCGCTGGCTGCAGCCGCTGCGCCGGCACCTGGTTCCCGCCGACCGCAGCTGGAAGCGGCTGGCGCTGGGCGCGCTGTGGGGCTGGATGCCGTGTGGCCTGAGCCTGGGCCTGCTGACCGTGGCCTGGCTGCAGGCCAGCGCCGCCGGCGGGGCGCTGGTGATGGCCGCGTTCGGCCTGGGCACGCTGCCGGTGATGCTGCCGCTGACCTGGAGCGGGGCGCGGGTCGGGCGCTGGCTGCAGCGCCCGGCGCTGCGCACTTCGCTCGCCCTGCTGGTGCTGTGCGCGGGCCTGCTGACCATGGCCGCGCCCTGGCTGATGCAGGTGCCGGCGCTGCACGGCCCGCTGGCGGCGCTGGGTTGCCGCCCGGCGGGCGGCTGAGCGCTCAGTCGCGCACGCAGTCGCGGCCGGCGAGCTTGGCCCGGTACAGGGCGGCGTCGGCCGCCCCGGTCCAGGCTTCGAAATCATCCAGCCCCGGCCCGATCTGGGCCACGCCGATGCTCAGGGTCACTGGCCGGCCGCCGCCCAGCACGCAGGCCCGCACCGCGTCGGCCAGGCGCCGGGCCAGGTCCAGCGCGGCCTCGCGCGCGGTGCCGGGGAGCAGCACGCCGAACTCGTCGCCGCCGAAGCGGCCGGCGGCGTCGCCGCCGCGCAGGCTGTCCAGCACGCAGGCGGCGACCTTGCGGATCACTTCGTCGCCGGCCAGGTGGCCGGCGGCGTCGTTGACCTGCTTGAAGTGGTCGATGTCCACCATCATCAGCGAGGCCACCGTGCCGTAGCGCCGGTAGCGCCGCACCTCGGCGGCCACCTGTGCCTGCCACTGCCGGCGCGTGGCCAGACCGGTCTGCGGGTCGATGCGCGAATCCTGCTCCAGCTCGCGCTTGCGCACGCGCACGTGCTCGGTCAGGCGCCAGGCCACCGCACCGATCGCCAGCGGGTAGAGCACGAAGAACGGCATGCACCAGAGCATGGTGCGGAAGCTGGTATGGGGGTGGAACGGGAAGCCGCGCGCGATCCAGGTCAGCAGGGCGGCCGCGGCCATCGTCGCGAACGCGCGCAGGGCCAGGCCCCAGCCGCCGGCGATCAGGCGGTCCATCATCATCATCGCCAGCATCATCGCCGTAGGCACCAGGTCGAAGCCGGTCATGGCCATCCAGAACCCGGCCATGCCGGTGTCGACCAGCAGGCTGCGGTACTCGGTGCGCAGGGGTTGCAGGGATACGTCGACCAGGCGCCAGGCCAGCAGCGGCCAGCACACCGCGTTGAGCCACACCACCGCCAGTACCCAGGCCGGATGGCCCTGCCCGGCCAGCGAGGAGGCCACGCCGAAGGCTCCGGCGACAAAGCCCAGCGCGCGCATCAGGGCGGTGTGCCTGACGAATCGCGCCAGGGAGCTTCCTGCATTGCCTGGGTTGTCGGGCATGGCGTGCGTCCGCTGCAAGCCCTGGTTCCATCGGCACGAAAAAGCCCGGCTTGAGGGCCGGGCTTTCTCGATCTCGAATTTGGCAGCCCCGGATGGATTCGAACCACCGAATGCCTGAGTCAGAGTCAGGTGCCTTACCACTTGGCGACGGGGCTGTGGGCTGGAGATTATAACCCCAGGTGCCGGTGCGAATGCAACACCACCGGCGGTGGAACCGGCACGCACCGCAGCGCGTGCCGGATCCCCTCCAGGCGCCGGATCAGCGCTTGGAGAACTGCGTGGCGCGGCGGGCCTTGTGCAGGCCGACCTTCTTGCGCTCGACCTCGCGGGCGTCGCGGGTCATGAAGCCGGCCTTGCGCAGGTCGGACTTCAGCGACTCGTCGTACTCGACCAGGGCGCGGGCGATGCCCAGGCGGATCGCACCGGCCTGGCCGGTGGTGCCGCCGCCGCTGGCGGTGACGACGACGTCGAACTTGTCGGTGGTCTGGGTCAGCTCCAGCGGCTGGCGCACGATCATGCGCGCGGTCTCACGGCCGAAGAACTCGTCCAGCGGACGGCCGTTGACGGTGATGTTGCCGCTGCCCTTGCGCAGGAACACGCGGGCGGTGGAGGACTTGCGACGGCCGGTGCCGTAGTTTTGCGTGGTAGCCATCGTGTGTGCCTCAGATTTCCAGCGGCTTCGGCTGCTGCGCCGCGTGCGGGTGTTCGGAACCGGAATAGACCTTGAGCTTGCGGTACATCGCGCGGCCCAGCGGGCCCTTGGGCAGCATGCCCTTGACCGCGATCTCGATCACGCGCTCCGGGTGGCGCTCCAGCGCCTGGGCGAGGGTCTCGCTCTTCAGGTTGCCGACGTACCCGGTGAAGCGGTGGTACATCTTGTCCTGCAGCTTCTTGCCGGTGACGGCGATCTTCTCGGCGTTGATCACGACCAGGTAGTCGCCGGTGTCAACGTGAGGGGTGTAGGTGGGCTTGTGCTTGCCGCGGAGGCGGTGGGCAAGCTCGGCGGCCAGGCGGCCCAGGGTCTTGCCGGAGGCGTCGACGAGATACCAGTCGCGCTGGACGGTCTCGGACTTGGCGATGAAGGTCTTCATGGGGACTCGAAGGTTGGTCGGGCGGATTCCGCACCGGATTGCCCGGACGGAACTTTGCCTCGCGTTGTGAAGGGTGCAGCAAAGACGCGGGATGGTAGCGCATCCGCGCGGTCCGGCGCAAGCCGCCGGGTACTCCGGCCGCAGGCGCCGCGTCCGGGGGGCGGCTTCACTTGGCGACGCCCGCGGGCCGGCCGACAATCCCCCGTTCCACGCAGGAGGTTCGCCCATGTCGCCCGTCGCCGCCCGCCAGCTCTCCCCCCTGGACCGCGTCCTGGTCGAGGTCCAGCGCGCGCTGGAGACCACCCTGGGCGATCCGCCGGCGTCCCGCCCCTGCCCGGCCCGCGCCGGGGACCCGGTGCTGCCGCGGGCCGAGCGCCGCCATGCCGCCGGCCTGATGCGGATCAACCACGTCGGCGAGGTCTGCGCCCAGGGCCTGTACTTCGGCCAGGCCGCCGTGGCACGCGACCCGGCCACCCGCCAGCACCTGCTGGACGCGGCCCAGGAGGAGACCGACCACCTGGCCTGGTGCGCGCAGCGGCTGCGCGAGCTGGACAGCCGCCCCAGCCTGTTCAACCCGCTGTGGTACGCCGGCAGCTACGCCATCGGCTCGCTGGCCGGGTTGCGCGGCGACGGCTGGAACCTGGGCTTCGTGGTCGAGACCGAGCGCCAGGTCGAAGCCCACCTGGACGAGCACCTGGACAGCCTGCCGCCGGGCGACCAGCGCAGCCGCGAGATCATCCGGGTGATGAAGGAGGACGAGGCGCGCCACGCCGACAACGCCGAGCACGCCGGCGCGCGGGTGCTGCCGCCGCCGATTCCGCAGGCGATGGCCCTGGCCTCGAAGTTCATGAAGCTGGTGGCGTACCGGATCTGATGGATCCGGGATTGGTGATTGGTGATCGGGGGTTGATCCGTAGCCCGGGCAGGCGCAGCGCATCCGGGGTACGGCGGATGACAGGCCACCGGCGCGTGTCCACGTACTCCCCCGTGCCAACGCCCTGGCCCGCTCCCGGCGCGGGCGCTCAGGCGCTGGTGAGCTTGAGGCCGGCGATCCCGGCCACGATCAGGCCGATGCACAGCAGCCGCGCGGTGGTCGCCGGCTCCTTGAACACCAGCATGCCCAGCAGGGCGGTGCCGACCGCGCCGATGCCCACCCACACCGCGTAGCCGGTGCCCAACGGGATCGTCTTCAACGCGGTGGCCAGCAGCCAGAAGCTGCCGAGCATGGCCACCACGGTGACCGCGCTGGGCAACGGCCGGGTGAAGCCCTGCGAATACTTCAGGCCCACGGCCCATGCCACTTCCAGCAGGCCGGCCAGCACGAGCAGGATCCAGGACATCGTCGATCTCCTCCTTTCCACCGGGCCAGGAACGCCAAAGCGGCCCGGAACATGGTTCCGGACCGCCGTCGGTACTGCGTTCGCGGCGCGTGCCGCGGGCGGGCCGTCCCGCCTGGATTTCAGCGGGCGCCAGGATACCCGGCGCCGGCGCAACCGCGCGTAACCGTCACTCGACCAGGTTGCGGCCGTGGAACAGCTCCTCGATCTCGCGCTTGAGCAGCGCCTCGATGCGCATGCGCTCCTTGAACGAGAGGTTGCGCGCCTTCTCCTCGAACAGGTAGGTGTCCAGGTCGAACTCCTTCAGGTGCATCTTCGTGTGGAAGATGTTCTCCTGGTACACGTTCACGTCGATCATCTCGTAGCGCGAACGGATGTTCTTGGCCAGGAAGTCCTGGATCGAGTTGATCTTGTGGTCGATGTAGTGCTTCTTGCCCTTGATGTCGCGGGTGAAGCCGCGCACGCGGTAGTCCATCACCACGATGTCGGACTCGAAGCTCTCGATCAGGTAGTTCAGCGCCTTCAGCGGCGAGATCACGCCGCAGGTGGCCACGTCGATGTCCGCGCGGAAGGTCGCGATGCCGTTCTGCGGGTGCGTCTCCGGGTAGGTGTGGACGGTGATGTGGCTCTTGTCCATGTGCGCCACCACCGCGTCGGAGATGACCTCCTTGCCGGCCTGCTTCTTGTCGATCACCGGCTCCTCGGAGATGAGGATGGTCACCGAGGCACCCTGCGGGTCGTAGTCCTGGCGGGCCACGTTCAGGATGTTGGCGCCGATGATCCGGGCCACGTCGGTCAGGATCTGGGTCAGGCGGTCGGCGTTGTACGCCTCATCGATGTACTCGATGTAACGCTGGCGCTCGTCCTCCGAGACCGCGTAGCAGACGTCGTAGATGTTGAAGCTCAGCGCTTTGGTCAGGTTGTTGAAGCCTTGCAGCCTCAGGCGCGGCAGGGGTTTGACCACGGCGGTCATGCCTCTGGGGGTGGGGAAACGCGCCATTATGCGGCAAAGCCGATGAAGGGGGGGATACGCTCCGTGAACCGGAGTTTGCCCCCCGGGCGACACGGGGGTACCCTTCGCTTGCCCCATACCCCCAATTCATGAACGTCAGGAATCCTGCCGCCGTGTCTCCCGTGCGTTTTGCCACCAGCCCCCTGTCGCTGGACCAGACCGTCGTCGACCGATTCCTCGTCCACTGCCAGCGCCGACGTTACCCCAACCGCACCGACGTGTTCAGGCCTGGCGACCCCGCCGGGACCCTGTACTACGTGGTCAGCGGCTCGGTCAGCATCATCGCCGAGGAAGACGATGGCCGCGAACTGGTCCTGGGCTACTACGGCCCGGGCGAGTTCGTCGGCGAGATGGGCCTGTTCATCGAGACCGACAGCCGCGAGGTGATCCTCCGCACCCGCGCGGCCTGCGAACTGGCCGAGATCAGCTACGAGCGCCTGCAGCAGCTGATGCTGGGCTCGCTGGCGGCCGACGCCCCGCGCCTGCTGTACTCGATCGGCGTGCAGCTGTCGCGGCGCCTGCTGACCACCAGCCGCAAGGCCAGCCGCCTGGCCTTCCTCGACGTCACCGACCGCATCGTGCGTACCCTGCACGACCTGGCCCGCGAGCCGGACGCCATGTCGCACCCGCAGGGCACCCAGCTGCGGGTCTCGCGCCAGGAGCTGGCGCGCCTGGTCGGCTGCTCGCGCGAGATGGCCGGCCGCGTGCTGAAGAAGCTGCAGGCCGACGGCCTGCTGCATGCGCGCGGCAAGACCGTCGTGGTCTACGGCACGCGCTGAACTTAACCGTTCAGTGGATCAGGCCCGGGGCGGTGCCTCGCCGCCGCGGTCCTTGCAGCCCCAGTTGAGGATCGGCGTCCCGGCCGGCAGCACCTGCCGGAAGAACGCCTCGCGCCCGCGCTTGGGATTGACCACCACCGGCTGGCGCGCGGCCTGCAGCAGCGGCAGGTCGGCGGTGCTGTCGCTGTAGGCCATGTCGATGTCGCCATAGCCGCGCTGCGCAGCATCCGCACCTTCTCGCGGTTGTGGCAGTGGCGGGTGGCCTTGACCCCGCCCAGGCGCGGCCCGACCTCGGTGCCCACCACCGGCACGTCGGCGTGGGCGACGAAGCCCAGGATCGCCCGCGCCAGTTCCGGCGGCGCGCCGGTGGCCACGACCACGCGGTCGCCGCGGGCGCGGTGGTTGGCGAACACCTCCAGCGCGGTCGGCAGCAGGCGCGCGGCGATCTCCTCGCGGTGGGTGGCCACGTAGCGGTCGATCACCCGGTCGAACTCGCGCACCCGGTGCATGCCGAAGCTGCCGATCCAGGCGTAGCCGGAGATGCCCCAGCGCCGGGTCGGCAGGAACGCCACCATCGGCCCCAGCACCGGCGTGGCCAGCAGCGCCACCAGGGTGCGCAGCCAGCTGCGGCGGATCAGCCAGGCGAACAGGTGGCTGCCGGAGTCGCCGTCGTACAGGGTGTGGTCGAAGTCGAACACCACCAGTGGCGCGTCGGCCTTGGGTTCGGGCCAGGTACTCATGCTTCGAAGAACAGCTGGCGCAGGGCTTCGCCCGGCTCCTCGGCGCGCATGAAGGCCTCGCCGACGAGGAACGCGTGGACCCCGGCCTGGCGCATCAGGGCCACGTCGGCCGGGCCGAGGATGCCGCTCTCGGTGACCAGCAGGCGGTCGCGCGGCACGGCGTCCTTCATGCCCAGGGTCACGTCCAGCGACACCTCGAAGCTGCGCAGGTTGCGGTTGTTGATGCCCACCAGCGGCACCGGCACCTGGATCGCGCGCTCCAGCTCGTCGATGTCGTGGACCTCGACCAGCACGTCCATGCCCAGTTCCAGCGCGGTGCCGGACAGCTCGGCCAGCTGCTCGTCGGACAGCGCGGCCACGATCAGCAGGATGCAGTCGGCGCCGAGCATGCGCGCCTCGTGCACCTGGTAGGGATCGATGGTGAAGTCCTTGCGCAGCACCGGCAGGGTGCAGGCCGCGCGCGCCTGCTGCAGGTACTGATCCGCGCCCTGGAAGAAGTCCACGTCGGTCAGCACCGACAGGCAGGAGGCGCCGCCGAACTCGTAGCTGACGGCGATCTCGTCCGGGCGGAAGTCCGGGCGGATCACGCCCTTGGACGGGCTGGCCTTCTTGATCTCGGCGATCACCGCCGGGTCGCCCTGGGCGATGGCGGCCTGCAGGGCCGCGGCGAAGCCGCGCACCGGCCCGGCATCGCGGGCGCGGGCAGCCACCTCGGCCAGCGGCAGGCGCGCGCGGCGCTCGGCGATTTCTTCGGCCTTGCGGGCCAGGATGGTCTGCAGGATGTCGCTCATGGGGTCCCTGTATGGCGCGGCACCCCGGCCGGGGCCGGGACCGGCATTCTCGCATGAGCCGGGCGCGGCCCGGCGCCGTTCAGTCGGCGGCGGGCACGCCGGCGCGGTAGCCGCAGGCGCGCTCGACCCTGCCCACGCGCAGCTCGTAGCGCTCGTACCAGTGGGCACGGCCGTGGCGGCGGATCTCCGCGTGCTCGGCGTGCGCGCGCCAGGCGGCGATCGCCGCCTCGCTTTCCCAGTACGACACGGTGATGCCGAAGCCGTCGGCGCCACGCACCGACTCCACGCCCAGGAAACCGGGTTGCCGGCGCGCCAGTGCCACCATGCGCTCCGCGGCGGCGGCGTATTCCTCCGGGTCGGCGTCGTTGCGCTGCGAGGCGAACACCACCATGTAGTACGGCGGTGCCGGCAGCGTGGCGAAGCGTCCCTCGCTCATGCCGGGGCCGCCTCCGCGGCCAGCGCGCGGCTGGTCTGGACGTAGCGGTCCAGCGCCGCGCGGGCGGCACCGGAGTCGATCGCCTGCCGCGCGCGGCCGATGCCGTCGGGGATGTCCTCGGCCACGCCGGACACGTACAGCGCGGCGGCGGCGTTGAGCAGGACGATGTCGCGCGCCGGGCCGGGGGCGCCGTCCAGCACCGCCAGCAGCATGCCGCGCGACTGCGCCGCATCGGCCACCTTGAGGTTGCGGCTGGCGGACATGGCGATGCCGAAGTCCTCCGGGTGGATGTCGTATTCGCGCACCTTGCCGTCGCGCAGCTCGCCGACCAGGGTGGCCGCGCCCAGCGAGATCTCGTCCATGCCGTCGCGGCCCCACACCACCAGGGCGCGCTCGGCGCCCAGCTCCTGCAGCACGCGCGCCTGGATGCCGACCAGGTCCGGATGGAACACGCCCATCAGGATGTTCGGCGCGCCGGCCGGATTGGTCAGCGGCCCGAGGATGTTGAAGATCGTGCGCACGCCCATCTCGCGCCGCACCGGCGCCACCACCTTCATCGCCGGGTGGTGGATGGGCGCGTACATGAAGCCGATGCCGGTGCGGGCGATGGACTCGGCCACCTGCTCCGGCTGCAGCTCGATCGCCGCGCCCAGCGCCTCCAGCACGTCGGCCGCGCCGGAGCTGGAGGACACGCTGCGCCCGCCGTGCTTGGCCACGCGCGCGCCGGCGGCGGCGGCCACGAACATCGAGCAGGTGGAGATGTTGAAGGTGCGCGAGCCGTCGCCGCCGGTGCCGACGATGTCGACCAGGTGGCTGCGGTCGGCGACCTCGACCTTGCGCGAGAACTCGCGCATCACCGTGGCCGCGCCGGCGATCTCGCCCACGGTTTCCTTCTTCACCCGCAGGCCGGTGAGGATGGCCGCGGCCATCACCGGCGAGACCTCGCCGCCCATGATCTGGCGCATGAGGTCGACCATCTCGTCGTGGAAGATCTCGCGGTGTTCGATCGTGCGCTGCAGGGCTTCCTGCGGGGTGAAGGTCATGGTCATGGCGGCTGTGCGGGGGTACCCGGGCGAGTTTATCGCGGTGGCGCGTGCGTGGCCCCGGGACAGGCCGTAGGGCGCATCCGGGATGGCGCGCCGGGCTCCCGGGCGCCTGCCGCAGCCGGTTCCCGGGGCCCGCTTCGCTCGTCCGGGCTGCGAGCATCGGAATACCCGTTGCCGGGGCGCCCCACTCCAGGGGCGGGAACAGGACCACACGCCCCCCGACGCGCCGGAAGCCGCTTGTAGCACGCGGGCATGCCACAAGCGGGCCATGAGTCTTGCCAGCCCCTGGTCCATTCCCGGCCCCGAAACGCAAAACGCCGGCCCCGGGGCCGGCGTTCGCGTAACCCTGCCCGGCCGTGGCCGGGAGCAGCGTCAGTGCTTGAGGTTGCGGCGCAGGCGCTCCAGCGCCTGCAGCTGGGCGGTGACCTCGGCCAGGCGCTGCTGCGCCTCGGCCACGTCCATCGCCTCGCTGCGGCCGGCCAGCGCACGCTCGGCCTCTTCCTTGGCCTTGCGCACCGCGGCCTCGTCGATGTCCTCGGCGCGGATCGCGGTGTCGGCCAGCACGGTCACCACCTGCGGCTGCACCTCGAGGATGCCGCCGGAAATGGCGAAGTCCAGCGACGAGCCGTCCGGCAGCGTCACCACGACCTTGCCCGGCTTCAGGCGCGTGATCAGGGGCGCGTGCCGCGGCGCGATGCCCAGCTCGCCCAGCTCGCCGGTGGCCACGACCAGGGTGGCCTCGCCGTGGAAGATCTCCTGCTCGGCGCTGACGATGTCGCAACGGATGGTGCTCATGCTGCCTCGCTGTGCTCAGTGTCCAAGGAAGACCGCGCTCAGGCGATCTTCTTGGCCTTCTCGACGGCTTCCTCGATGGTGCCGACCATGTAGAACGCCTGCTCCGGCAGGTGGTCGTACTCGCCGTCCACGATGCCCTTGAAGCCGCGGATGGTGTCCTTCAGCGAGACGTACTTGCCCGGCGAGCCGGTGAACACCTCGGCCACGTGGAACGGCTGGCTGAAGAAGCGCTCGATCTTGCGGGCGCGCGACACGGCAAGCTTGTCCTCTTCCGACAGCTCGTCCATGCCCAGGATCGCGATGATGTCCTTCAGCTCCTTGTACTTCTGGAGCGTGGCCTGCACGCGGCGCGCGGTGTCGTAGTGCTCGTGGCCGATGACGTTCGGGTCCAGCTGGCGGCTGGTCGAGTCCAGCGGGTCCACGGCCGGGTAGATGCCCAGCGCGGCGATCTGGCGCGACAGCACCACGGTGGCGTCCAGGTGGGCGAAGGTGGTGGCCGGCGACGGGTCGGTCAGGTCGTCCGCGGGCACGTACACGGCCTGGATCGAGGTGATCGAACCGGTCTTGGTCGAGGTGATGCGCTCCTGCAGCACGCCCATTTCCTCGGCCAGGGTCGGCTGGTAGCCCACCGCCGACGGCATGCGGCCCAGCAGCGCGGACACTTCGGTACCGGCCAGGGTGTAGCGGTAGATGTTGTCGATGAACAGCAGCACGTCCTTGCCCTTGCCGGACGCGTCCTTCTCGTCGCGGAAGTACTCGGCCATGGTCAGGCCGGTCAGGGCCACGCGCAGGCGGTTGCCCGGCGGCTCGTTCATCTGGCCATACACCATCGCCACCTTGTCGAGGACGTTCGACTCCTTCATCTCGTGGTAGAAGTCGTTGCCCTCGCGGGTGCGCTCGCCCACGCCGGCGAACACCGACAGGCCCGAGTGCGCCTTGGCGATGTTGTTGATCAGCTCCATCATGTTGACGGTCTTGCCGACGCCGGCGCCGCCGAACAGGCCGACCTTGCCGCCCTTGGCGAACGGGCACATCAGGTCGATCACCTTGATGCCGGTCTCCAGCAGCTCGGTGGCCGAGGACTGGTCCTCGTAGGACGGGGCGGCGCGGTGGATCTCCCAGTGGTCGGAGGCCTGCACCGGGCCGGCCTCGTCGATGGCGTTGCCCAGCACGTCCATGATGCGGCCCAGGGTGCCGGCGCCGACCGGAACCGAGATCGCGCGGCCGGTGTTGGTCGCGACCAGGTTGCGCTTCAGGCCGTCGGTGGAGCCCAGCGCGATCGCGCGCACCACGCCGTCGCCCAGCTGCTGCTGCACTTCCAGGGTGATGTTGGTGCCTTCGACCTTCAGCGCGTCGTACACCTTCGGCACTTCCGCGCGCGGGAACTCGACGTCGACGACCGCGCCGATGATCTGAACGATCTTGCCCTGACTCATGGTGATTTCCTCAGACTCTTGAAATTTCTCGCGACCGGGTCGCCGAAGGTTTTTCCTGATGGCCGCCGCCGGGAGGCGCGGCCGCTTGGTGTTCGCGTCAGACCGCCGCCGCGCCGCCGACGATCTCGGAGATTTCCTGGGTGATCGCCGCCTGGCGGGCCTTGTTGTAGACCAGGTTCAGCGTGCCGATCAGCTTGGTCGCGTTGTCGCTGGCGGCCTTCATCGCCACCATGCGCGCCGCGTGCTCCGAGGCGACGTTCTCGAGCACCGCCTGGTAGACCAGGGACTCGATGTAGCGGGTGATCACGTGGTCCAGCACGCTGGCCGCGTCGGGCTCGTAGATGTAGTCCCAGTCGTGGGCCGGCACGTCGGTCTGCGCCGCCGGCAGCGGCAGCAGCTGGTCGAACGTGGCCTTCTGGCTCATCGTGTTCACGAAGTGGTTGTAGACCACGTACACGCGGTCGACCTTGCCCTCGGTGTACGCGTCGAGCATCACCTTGATCACGCCGACCAGGTCGTCCAGGTGCGGCATGTCGCCCAGGTGGGAGACGCTGCCGACCATGTTCACCTTGATCCGGCGGAAGAAGGCCTGCGCCTTCTGGCCGATGGTGACCATGTCGACCTCCACGCCCTGCTCGTTGTGCTGGCGGATCTCGCCCAGCAGCTTGCGGAACAGGTTGTTGTTGAGGCCGCCGGCCAGGCCGCGGTCGGAGGAGACCACGATGTAGCCGACCCGCTTGACCTGCTCGCGCTGCACCAGGAACGGGTGCTGGTAATCGGTGTTGGCCTGGGCCAGGTGGCCGATCACCTGCTTCATCGCCTGCGCGTACGGGCGCGAGGTCCGCATCCGATCCTGCGCCTTGCGGATCTTGGAGGCCGAGACCATCTCCAGCGCGCGGGTCACCTTGCGGGTGTTCTGCACGCTCTTGATCTTGGTTTTGATTTCCCTGCCGCCTGCCATTAGCTCGCTCCGCTCGCCGGGATTCGGGATTCGGGAACGGGGATTGGCCGAAGGCGCATCCCGTGTCCCGTCACGAACCCTGTTTTCCTACGAATCCCGAATCTCGAATCCCAAATCCCAAGGACTCAGTAGGAGCCCGTGGTCTTGAACTCCTCGATGCCCTTCTTGAACGCCGCCTCGATCTCGTCGTCCCAGGCACCGGTGTTGTTGATGCGCTCGACCAGCTCGCCGGCGGTGTTGATGAAGTGGGCGTGCAGGCCTTCCTCGAAGGCGCCGATCTTGTTGACCGGGACGTCGTCCAGGTAGCCCTCGTTGACCGCGTAGATGGACAGGGCCTGCAGCGCGATCGGCATCGGCGCGTACTGCTTCTGCTTCATCAGCTCGGTCACGCGCTGGCCGCGCTCCAGCTGCTTGCGGGTGGCCTCGTCCAGGTCGGAGGCGAACTGGGCGAACGCCGCCAACTCGCGGTACTGGGCCAGGGCGATGCGGATGCCGCCGGACAGCTTCTTGATGATCTTGGTCTGGGCGGCGCCGCCGACGCGCGACACCGAGATACCGGCGTTCACGGCCGGGCGGATGCCGGCGTTGAACAGGTCGGTTTCCAGGAAGATCTGGCCGTCGGTGATCGAGATCACGTTGGTCGGCACGAACGCGGACACGTCGCCGGCCGGGGTCTCGATGATCGGCAGCGCGGTCAGCGAGCCGGTCTTGCCCTTGACCTCGCCGTTGGTGAACTTCTCCACGTACTCGGCCGAGACGCGCGCGGCGCGCTCCAGCAGGCGCGAGTGCAGGTAGAACACGTCGCCCGGGTACGCCTCGCGGCCCGGCGGGCGGCGCAGCAGCAGCGAGATCTGGCGGTAGGCCACGGCCTGCTTGGACAGGTCGTCGTAGACGATCAGGGCGTCCTGGCCGCGGTCCATGAAGTACTCGCCCATGGTGCAGCCGGCGTAGGCCGAGATGTACTGCATGGCGGCCGACTCGGAGGCGGTGGCGGCGACCACGATGGTGTGCTCCAGCGCGCCGTTCTCCTCCAGCTTGCGCACGATGTTGGCGACGGTCGAGGCCTTCTGGCCGATCGCCACGTACACGCACTTGATGCCGGTGTTCTTCTGGTTGATGACCGCGTCGATCGCCATCGCGGTCTTGCCGGTCTGGCGGTCGCCGATGATCAGCTCGCGCTGGCCGCGGCCGATCGGGATCATGGCGTCCACCGACTTGTAGCCGGTCTGCACCGGCTGGTCGACCGACTTGCGCCAGATCACGCCCGGGGCCACGCGCTCGACCGGGGCGGTCAGCTTGGCGTTGATCGGGCCCTTGCCGTCGATCGGCTCGCCCAGGGCGTTGACCACGCGGCCCAGCAGCTCCGGGCCGACCGGCACTTCGAGGATGCGGCCGGTGGTCTTGGCCACGTCGCCCTCGCGCAGGTGCTCGTAGTCGCCCAGGACCACGGCGCCGACCGAGTCGCGCTCCAGGTTCAGGGCCAGCGCGTAGGTGTTGCCCGGCAGCTCGATCATTTCGCCCTGCATCACGTCGGCCAGGCCGAAGATGCGCACGATGCCGTCGGACACGCTGGTCACCGTGCCCTCGTTGCGGGCCTCGGCCGAGAGCTTGACCTGCTCGATGCGGGACTTGATCAGGTCGCTGATTTCGGAGGGGTTGAGCGTGGTAGCCATGTTGGTTTCCTTGGAGTCGCTCGCCGGCATCCCGGGTCGCGACCTGAAAAGTGAACTGTCTGGGTGCGGCGTCCGTCAGCCCGCCAGGGCGGTCTGCAGGCGCGCCAGCTTGCCCTTGAGCGAGCCGTCGATGACCACGTCGCCGGTGTCGATCACGGCGCCGCCGATCAGGCTGGCGTCCACCGCCTGCTGCAGCTCGACCTCGCGGCCGAAGCGGCGGCGCAGCGCGGCGCGGATCTTCTCCAGCTCCTCGGCCGAAAGCTCGGTGGCGGAGGTGACCTTGGCCCGCACCACGCGCTGTTCCTCGGCGCGCAGCTGCTCGAACAGGCCGGCGATCTCGGCCAGCAGCGGCAGCCGGCCGGCCTCGGCCAGCACCGCCAGGAAGCGGCGGAAGCTGTCGTCGGCGTCCTGCGGCGCCAGCAGCGCGATGGCCGCCTCGTCGCCCAGTTCCGGGTTGAGCAGCAGCCTGGCCACGCGCGGGTCGGCAGCGACCTGCGCCGAGAACGCCAGCGCCTGCGACCAGGCGTCCAGGCGGCCCTGGTCGCGGGCCGCGCCGAAGGCGGCGCGGGCATAGGGACGTGCGAGGGTCAGCGCCTGGCTCATGTCAGATCTCGGCCGCCAGTTCGTCCAGCAGCGCCTTGTGCGCGTTGGCGTCGATCTCGCGCTGCAGCAGCTTCTCGGCGCCGCTCACCGCCAGCAGGGAGACCTGCTTGCGCAGCTCCTCGCGGGCGCGGTTGGCCGAAGCCTCGATCTCCGCCTGGGCCAGCGCCTTCTGGCGGTTGGCCTCGACGATGGCCTCCTCGCGGGCCGCGTCGACGATCTGGTTGGCGCGCGCGTGGGCCTGGTCGATGATCTCGTTGGCCTTGGCGCGGGCTTCCTTCAGCAGCTCGTTGACCTTGTCCTGCGCCTGGGCGAGGTCCTTCTGGCTGCGGTCGGCCGCGGCCAGGCCCTCGGCGATCTTCTGCTGGCGCTCTTCCAGGGCCTTGAGCAGCGGCGGCCAGATCTTGGTGGCGACCAGCCAGATCAGGCCTGCGAAGGCCAGCGCCTGGGCGAAAAGAGTCAGATTGAGGTTCATTGGTACGCTCTGCCTGTGCTCAGGGAGCCTGCGGCGCGGACGCCGCGAGGCTGCCTACATGCCGCCGCCGGTTCCCGCGAAGCGGACCGGCGGCAGACCCGTCGAATCGAACGATCCGGCAGTTACGGGGCCAGGCCGCCGACCAGGAACGGGCTGGCGAAGGCGAACAGCAGGCCCACGGCGACCGAGATGATGAACGCGGCGTCGATCAGGCCGGCGGTGATGAACATGCGGACCTGCAGCACCGGGATCAGTTCCGGCTGGCGGGCGGCCGATTCCAGGAACTTGCCAGCCATGATGGCCAGGCCCAGGCCGGCGCCCAGCGCGGCCAGGCCGATCATGATGCCAATGGCCAGAACGGTCGAAGCCTGGACGGAAGCGAGGGCGGTCAGTGCGGTTTCCATGGTTTTCTCCGGAACGGATAGCTGAGTTGGTGAAACGGTGGGAACGAAGGGTGAAGCGAATGGGGGAAATCAGTGGCTGTCTTCGGACAGGCTCAGGTACACGATCGACAGCATCATGAAGATGAAGGCCTGCAGCGGGATCACCAGCAGGTGGAAGATCATCCAGCCGAAGCCGAAGACCGCGCCGCCGAGCATGCCCAGCAGGCCGGCGCCGCCGAGCACCCAGATCAGCAGGAACACGATCTCGCCGCCGAACATGTTGCCGAACAGTCGCATCGCCAGCGAGATCGGCTTGCTGAGCCATTCGACGATGTTGAGGATGAGGTTGAACGGCATCATCCACTTGCCGAACGGCGCGGTCAGGAACTCGGCGGTGAAGTGGCCCAGGCCCTTGGCGCGCAGCGCGAAGAACAGCATCAGGAAGAACACGCTGATCGACATGCCGAGGGTGGCGTTGACGTCGGCGGTCGGCACCGGCTTCCACGAGGAGACGCCCAGCGCGTGCAGCGGCTGCACGATGAAGTCCGCCGGGATCATCTTCAGCAGGTTCATCAGCAGGATCCAGAAGAACAGGGTGATCGCGATCGGCGTCACCAGCTTGCTGGTCCCGTGGTAGGTGTCGCGGGCCTGGCGGTCCACGAATTCAAGGCAGATCTCGACGAAGGCCTGCCACTTGCCCGGCACGCCGGACGTCGGCTTGCGGGTGGCCAGCCAGAACAGGAAGACCATCAGCAGGCCCATCAGGACCGAGGTCACCAGCGTGTCGACGTGAATCGTCCAGAAGCTGCCCTCGCCGACGTGCGCCGTCAGGTTGTGCAGGTGGTGCTGGATGTAGCTGGTAGGGGTAAGTTCCGCCTCGCCCGCCATAGGTCCGATCTTCCTGTGCTAACGACCTGGAGTTGTGTGTTGCGGTATAACGGCCCCGTCGGCCTGAGCCGTTCAGGGATGTCGCGCCATGGCCAGTACCTGCGCCACCAGCGAGACCGCCGCCGCCGCCAGCATCGGCAGCGGGGGCAATCCCAGGGCGACCACCCCGATCACCATCACGGCGACCAGGACGAACCACTTGGCCAGCATCCCTGCCAGCAGCCGCGCCATCGCCGGAACCGCCCCGGTGATGCCGCCGCCCAGTCCGATGCGGGCCGCGATCCAGCCGCCCAGCAGCACCGCAGCCCCGCCCACCAGCGCCGCCGCGCCCGCCTTCCAGCCCTGCCAGAGGCAGGCCAGCGCGGTCAGCAGCGTCGCCATCGCCTGCCAGGCAATCGCGCGAACGGCCTGTCGCCGGGCTGCGGCAACGGAATTGATCACGCGACGGTACCTGTGAGGGGAGGCGGAAGCAGGCTGCACTGCAGCAGATGCGCCCGTTGAGCCGCAAAAGTATAGCAGCGGGACAATTTGCGGGACAACCGACGCAAGTCACGGCCCCCGGGCGGGAACTTGCCGGGAAAATCCCGGTCGTAAGCCCCTGCAGCCGCGGAGTACCTCGTCGATCCGTCGCCGCCAAGGCCCCGTCCCCACCGGGGCCTTCGTCTTTGGTAGGGGCCTGCTTTGGTAGGGTGGCCCGCCTTCACCCGGCCTGTGCGCCGGGCTCACGGGTTCTGGACCGCACGCGCCCGCATAGTGGCGGCCCCTCCTCCCACGAGAGCCCGACCCGATGCGCTTCCACCCCGCCCCCGCCCTGCTTGCCACCGCCCTGCTGGCCTGCGCCGGCACCGCCGCCGCCCAGGACGCGCGCGGCGACCGCTTCACCCTGCGCGTGGGTGCGATGAGCGCCGCCGCCGAGACCGAGCTGTCGGCCTCCACCACCTTCATGGGCGAGCCGTACCGCTTCTCCCAAGGCTTCGACTTCGGCAGCGACGAGTGGGTGCCGCGCATCGACGGCGTGTTCCGCCTGTCCGAGCGCCAGCGCCTGGTGTTCGACTACTTCAACTACGACAAGAGCCGCCGCGAGACCCTCGGCGAGAACCTCTCCTACGACGACATCACCATCCCCGCCGGCAGCTACGCCGAGGCCACGCTGGACTTCCAGCTGGCCAGCCTGCTGTACGACTACTCGGTGGTGCAGACCGATTCCTTCAGCCTGGGCCTGCAGATCGGCGCCGAGTGGGCCAAGGCCAAGGCCACCCTGGTGGCGGAGGCCGGCGAGGACCGCTGGAGCGACGACACCAGCGAGGACGGCTACGCCCCGGTGGTCGGCGTGCGCCTGACCGCGCGCCCGGGCGAGCGCTGGCTGCTGAACCTGCAGGGCCAGTACCTGGACGCGGACTGGGGCGATTTCGGCGACTACGACGGCAGCATCACCCGCGCCAACGCCGTGGCCGAGTACCGCTTCACCGACAACTTCGGCCTGTTCGCCGGCTACGAGTGGTACCGCCTGGACGTCAAGCGCACGGTCTCCGGCGACGGCATGCGCGACGGCCTGGCCGGCTGGGACCAGCGCTTCAAGGGCCCGGTGGTGGGCGTGACCCTGGCGTTCTGAACCGCGCCGGCGACACCTGCGGAAAACGAAGAACCCCGGCGCAGGCCGGGGTTCTTCGTTGCGGTGCCAGCGGCGCCGGCTTACTTCTTCTTCGGGATGTACAGGTCGGTGATCGTGCCCTCGTACACCTCGGCCGCCATCGCCACCGTCTCGCCCAGGGTCGGGTGCGGGTGGATGGTGTGGCCGATGTCGCCGGCCTCGGCGCCCATCTCGATCGCCAGCGCCAGTTCGGAGACCAGGTCGCCGGCATGCACGCCGACGATGCCCGCGCCGATGATGCGGTGGGTGGCCTCGTCGAAGATGAGCTTGGTGAAGCCCTCGGTGCGGCCGATGCCGATGGCGCGGCCGCTGGCCGCCCACGGGAACTTGCCGACGCCGACCTGCAACCCCTTGGCCTTGGCCTCGGTCTCCGTCACGCCCACCCAGGCGATTTCCGGGCTGGTGTAGGCCACCGACGGGATCACCCGCGCCACCCACTCCTTCTTCTCGCCAGCGGCCACTTCCGCGGCCAGCTTGCCCTCGTGCGTGGCCTTGTGCGCCAGCATCGGGTTACCGACGATGTCGCCGATGGCGAAGATGTGCGGCACGTTGGTGCGCATCTGCCGGTCGACCGGGATGAAGCCGCGCTCGGTGACCTGCACGCCGGCCTTTTCCGCGTCGATCTTCTTGCCGTTCGGCGCGCGGCCGACGGCGACCAGCACGCGGTCCCAGGTGCCCGACTCCAGCTCCGGCTTCTGGCCTTCCACGGCCGATTCGAAGGTCACGGTGATGCCCTTCTTGTCGGCCTTCACGCCGGCCGCCTTGGTCTTCAGGTGCACCTCGATGCCCTGCTTCTTCAGGCGGTCGGCCAGCGGCTTGACCAGGTCCTTGTCGGCGCCCGGCATCAGCTGGTCCATGAACTCGACCACGGTGACCTTGGCGCCCAGGGCGCTGTACACGGTGGCCATTTCCAGGCCGATGATGCCGCCGCCGACGACCAGCAGCCTCTTCGGCACCTCGGCCAGTTCCAGCGCGTCGGTCGAATCCATGATCCGCGGGTCGTCCCACGGGAAGTTCGGCAGCTTCACCGCCTGCGACCCGGCGGCGATGATGCACTGCTCGAAGCGCAGCAGCTGGACCTTGCCGTCGGCGCCGGTGATCTCCAGCTCGTTGGGCGAGACGAACTTGCCCACGCCCTGGACCACGCGCACCTTGCGCTGCCTGGCCATGCCGGCCAGGCCCTTGGTCAGCTGGCCGACGACCTTCTCCTTGTACTCGCGCAGCTTGTCCAGGTGGATCTTCGGCGCCGGGAACTCGATGCCGCACTCGCCGGCGTGCGCGGCCTCCTCGATGATCGCGGCCGAGTGCAGCAGCGCCTTGGACGGGATGCAGCCGACGTTGAGGCATACGCCGCCGAGGCTGGAATAGCGCTCGACCAGCACCGTATCCAGGCCCAGGTCGGCGGCGCGGAACGCGGCGGTGTAGCCGCCGGGGCCGGAGCCGAGCACGACCATGCGGCATTCGATGTCGGCCGGGCGGCCGGTGGCCAGCGCCGGCTTCGGCGCCGGGGGCTCGGCCGGGGCGCGGTGCGACGGGGTCACCGGCGGCTTGCTGCCCGGCGCCACCGGGGCCGGCGCCTCGGCCGCGCCCGCGGCTTCCAGCACCACCACGACGTCGCCCTCGGACAGCCTGTCGCCGACCTTGACCTTCACTTCCTTGACCACGCCGTCGGCCGAGGACGGCACCTCCAGGGTGGCCTTGTCCGATTCCAGCGTCACCAGGCCCTGGTCCTTCTTCACCGTGTCGCCGACGGCGACCAGCACCTCGATGACCGGGACGTCCTTGTAGTCGCCGATGTCCGGAACCTTGACCTCGACCGCACCGCCACCCGCGGCGGGAGCGGCCGGAGCAGGCGCGGGCGCGGCGGCAGCCGGGGCGGCCGCCTTCGGCGCCTCCGCCGCGGCGGCACCGGCGGCTTCCAGCACCACGACCACGCTGCCCTCGGACAGCCTGTCGCCGACCTTGGCCTTCACTTCCTTGACCACGCCCTCGGCCGAGGACGGCACTTCCAGGGTGGCCTTGTCCGACTCCAGCGTGACCAGGCCCTGGTCCTTCTTCACCGTGTCGCCAACGGCGACCAGCACCTCGATGACCGGCACGTCCTTGTAGTCGCCGATGTCCGGGACCTTCACTTCGATCGTGTTCGCCATGTGCCCTCCGTTACAGCAGCACGCGGCGCATGTCCGCGAGGACCTGGGCCAGGTAGCTGGTGAAGCGCGCGGCGGCGGCGCCGTCGATCACGCGGTGGTCGTAGCTCAGCGACAGCGGCAGCATCAGCCGCGGCTGGAACTGCTTGCCGTCCCACACCGGCTGGAAGCTGGACTTGGACACGCCCAGGATCGCCACTTCCGGCGCGTTGATGATCGGGGTGAACGCGGTGCCGCCGATGCCGCCCAGCGAGCTGATCGAGAAGCAGCCGCCGGTCATCTCGGCCGGGCCCAGCTTGCCCTCGCGCGCCTTCTTCGCCAGCTCGCCCATTTCCTGGGCGATCTGCAGCACGCCCTTCCTGTCGACGTCGCGGATCACCGGCACGACCAGGCCGTTGGGCGTGTCGGCGGCGAAGCCGATGTGGAAGTACTTCTTGAGGGTCAGGTTCTCGCCGGACTCGTCCAGCGAGGCGTTGAACTCGGGGAACTGCTTCAGCGCGGCGACCGAGGCCTTCAGCAGGAACGCCAGCATGGTCAGCTTGATGCCGGACTTGGCCTTCTCCTGCTCCTTGTTGAGCTGCACGCGCAGCTCTTCCAGGTTGGTGATGTCGGCCTGGTCGAACTGGGTGACGTGCGGGATCATCGCCCAGTTGCGGGCGAGGTTGGCGCCGGAGATCTTCTTGATCCGCGACAGCGGCTTGGTCTCGATCTCGCCGAACTTGCTGAAGTCCACCTTCGGCCACGGCAGCAGGTTGAGGCCGCCACCGGTGGCAACGCCGCCCGGAGCGGACGCCGCGGCGCCGCCGGCCAGCGCCGACTTGACGTAGCGCTGCACGTCCTCCCGGGTGATGCGGCCGCCGCGGGCGCTGCCGCTGACCCGGGCCAGGTCCACGCCCAGCTCGCGCGCGAACAGGCGCACCGCCGGGGTGGCATACGGCACCTTCTCCGGCAGCACGCTGTCGGCGTTGAACTCCACCGGCGGGGTGCGCGGGCCGGACGGCTGCTGCAGCTGGGCCTGGCCGATGTCGCGCTGGGCGAGGTTGTCGGTGTTTTCGGGCACGGCCACCGGCTCGATGCGCTCGCCGGTCTCGGCGGTCTTGACCGAGGCGGCCGGGGTCTGCGGCGCGGCCGGGGCGGCCTCGGCCTTCGGCGCGGCGGCGGGGGCCGGCGCGCTGCCGCCTTCGGCGACCTCGATCAGGGCCACGACGCTGCCCTCGGACAGCTTGTCGCCAAGCTTGACCTTCAGTTCCTTGACCACGCCGGCATAGGGAGAAGGCACTTCCAGCGTCGCCTTGTCCGACTCCAGGGTCACCAGGCCCTGGTCCTGGTTCACGGTGTCGCCAACGGCGACCAGGACTTCGATGACGGGGACGTCGCTGTAATCCCCGATGTCGGGGACGCGCGCTTCCTTGATTTCGGCCATGCCAGGGCTCCGGCGTTGTACGTGGGGAAAGACCCCTATTGTGTCCGTCCGCGCCCCACCCGCCAACCTCCGCCACTGTCGCGCTGCGGGAACATTGAAGGCCGCTTTCAGGCGCTACGGCTGCAACGGTGACCATACGCAAGCGCAGGGTGCACCCGCCCTCACCGGCGCATCACGCTCACCCGCCCCTCGCCCACCTTCCACGCCGCGCCGACGTGGATGAACCCGGTCCGCGCCGGCGGGCAAGCAACGGCGCGGCCTGCGGCGGTTTGCCTGAACGCCGCGCACGACGCGCCCCGTGCGGCAGGGTTTGGTTCATCCCCGTGCTCCTACGTTCGGTCGCGCCCACTCCAAGGGCGCCTAGAACAACAAAGGAGACTCCCCCATGCGGTCCATTCGAATCCTGACCCTCGCCCTCGTCCCCGCCCTGGCCGCTGCCCCGGCCTTCGCCCAGGACGCCTCTTCCACCGCCGCGGACAAGCGCTTCGCCGTGGTTGGCGGCATCGCCCACATCGAGCCCTCCGATCCGGGCAACAACCTGAAGGTCGACGGTGGCCCGGCCCCGACCCTGAGCGCCAGCTGGTACGCCACCGAGAACTTCGCGGTGGAGCTGTGGGGCGCCGCCGACAAGTTCGACCACCGCGTGCGCGACAAGGACCTGGGCAAGCTGGGCACGGTCGAGCAGCAGCCGATCGCGCTGAGCGGCCAGTGGCACTTCGGCCAGGCCGGGCAGACCTTCCGCCCGTTCGTCGGCCTGGGCTACTACGAGTCCAACTTCAGCGACGAGGAAGTCGCCGGCCTGGGCGGCGTGGTCGGCCTGGAGACCGCCAAGGGCGCGATCGGCACCGTCGGCGTGGACATGAACATCAACGAGACCTGGTTCGCGCGCACCGACGTGCGCTACATGCACTCGCGCCCGGAAGTCCGCATCGACGGCGCCGGCACCGGGCAGGAGCTCAAGCTCGACCCGTGTACCGTCGGCGTCGGCATCGGCGCGCGCTTCTGACGCTCCCGCCGCACGACACGGCGACAGGACGGGCCCGCGGGCCCGTCCTTTTTTGCGTCAGCGCGCCGGCTCCAGCGGCGCGTCCACCACCGGCGGCGGCGCCCACACCAGGCGGCGGTAGTCGAAGCCGGCCTCCAGCCGCGGCTTGACGATGCGGAAGAACGGCGAGACATCGAAGTCGCGCGGGGTGTACAGGCTGTGGTGGCGGATGTGCAGCACTTCCTCGCGGGCGAAGCGCCCGCCGGGACCGGCCGCCTCCAGCACCTCGATCTCCGGCAGGATCGGATAGCCGATCGAGCCGAAGGCCTGGGCCAGCAGGGTCGAGCAGATCGCCCTGGTCGGCTCGCCGCTGCCCAGCGCCAGCATGCGCCGCTTGAGCGGGTCCGGCAGCGGCGGCTGGCGGATGAGGTAACGCGCCAGGTCGAGGATGTTCTTCAGGTCGTAGCTGTAGCCCAGCCGCTGCAGCATGTAGCCGGCCACCGCGTCGATCTCGGCCGCGCCCAGGCCCACCGGGCGGCAGATGCGCAGGTGCAGGCCGGCGAACTCCGACAGCGGCACCGTGCGCACGCCGTCGTTGACGTCCACGTCCACGAACCAGGGCTGGTCGCCGCCCTCCGGCACGCCCAGGCACAGCGCCGCGTGCGACCAGGTCGACTGGGTGAGGTACTTGATCGCGCTGGAGAAGCGGCTGGTGCCTTCGACCAGCAGCACGTCGCCGCGGCGCAGGCTGGCCGCGACCAGCTCCAGGCGACTGCTGGGACCGCGCGCGCGGCCCGGACGCGGCCGCGCCAGGAACCGCGCCAGGCGCCTTCCGATCCACTGCAACACCATCGTGTTCCTCCCCGGGTGGACCGGCCAAGGCTAACCGACGCCGGCCGCTCAGGGCCGGCGCAGGACCCCGCCGTCGCGCCTGTACGCCGCGGTACGCATGTAGAGGTAACGGGTCATCACCAGGGCATAGCCCAGCAGCAGGCCGCCGACCGCCATCATCCCGGCATGGCTGAGCCAGCCCGACTCCGGCCAGGTGGCATCACCGAAGGCCACGCGCAAACCCTGCACCAGGCCAGCCACCAGCCGCACCAGGACCAGCGCCAGCAGGCCGACCGACACCACCGGGCTGGTGCGGTAGAACAGGCCCGCGGTGGTCTCGACGAAGCGCACGCGGGTGGTGGCGAGCAGGCCCAGCACGATGCCGGCCAACGCCGCCAACGGCACGTACGTCCACACGTTGCGCCAGAACAAGCCCGCCAGCAGCGCGGCCAGCGCGAACAGCACCGCCGACAGCAGGCTCGACCACCAGGCCAGCCGCAGTGGCAGCAGCCAGGCCTGGCGGCGGGTATTGAACGCGCCGCGGATGCGCAGCGCCAGCGCCACCGGCAGCAGGGCCAGGAACAGCGCCAGGGCGGCGACGAGGGCCAGCAGCAGCGGCACGGGCGCGGCTCAGAACGCCGGCAGCACCGCGCCCTTGTACCTGCGCTGGATGAAGTCCCTGACCTCGGGGCTGGTCAGCGCGCGCGCCAGCGCCTGCACCCGCGGATCGTCGCGGTTGTCCGGGCGCGCGACCAGGAAGTTCACGTAGGGCGAATCGCTGCCCTCGATCGCCAGCGCGTCGCGGGTGGGGTCCAGCCCGGCGTCCAGCGCGTAGTTGGTGTTGATCAGGGCCAGGTCGACCTGGTCGAGGATGCGCGGCAGCATCGCCGAATCCAGCTCGCGGAACTTCAGCCCCTTGGGGTTGGCGGTGATGTCGCGCTGGGTCGCCAGGGCGTTGGTCGGGTCGGCCAGGGTGATCACGCCGGCGGTGTGCAGCAGGATCAGCGCGCGCGAGTTGTTGCTCGGATCGTTGGGGATGGCCACGTCGGCGCCGGCCGGCAGTGCCTCCAGCGAGGCGTGGCGACGCGAGTAGGCGCCGAACGGCTCGATGTGCACGCCGGCGACGGCCACCAGGTCGGTGCCGCGGCCCTGGTTGTAGGCCTGCAGGTAGGGCTCGGTCTGGAAGTAGTTGACGTCGATGTGCTTCTGCGCGACCTGGTCGTTGGGCTGCACGTAGTCGTTGAACACCCGCACCTGCAGGCGCACGCCCTCCTTCTCCAGCATCGGCTTGACCACCGCCAGGATCTCCGCGTGCGGCACCGCGGTGGCGGCCACGCGGAGGGTCTGGTCGCCGCCGGCGGCGGAACCGGAGCCGCCGCCGCAACCGGCAAGCACGGTGCTGGCGGCAAGCAGGAGGGGCAGGAGGATGGCGCGCATGGGGGGAGTCCGTGTGGGTTGGGGGAAGGATACGGCTCAGCGGCGGCTGTAGCGGGCCACCAGGCGGTCGCCCAGCATCTGCACCAGCTGCACCAGCACCAGCAGCAGCACCACCGTGACCAGGGCCACGTCGGTGTGCGAGCGCTGGTAGCCGTCGCGGAAGGCCAGGTCGCCCAGGCCGCCGGAGCCGATCGCGCCGCCCATGGCGGTGAAGCCGACCAGGGCGATGGTGGTGACGGTGGCGCCGGCGACCAGCCCGGGCCGCGCCTCCGGCAGCAGCACCCGCCACACCAGCTGCCAGGTGGTCGCGCCCATCGCCAGGGTGGCCTCGATCACGCCGCGGTCGACCTCGCGCAGCGCGGTCTCCACCAGGCGCGCGTAGAACGGCGCCGCGCCCACCACCAGCGGCAGGATCGCGCCGCGCACGCCCAGCGAGGTGCCCATCACCGCCAGAGTCAGCGGGATCATCGCGATCATCAGGATGATGAAGGGCACCGAGCGCAGGATGTTCACCACCAGCGACAGCACCGCGTACAGCCCGCGGCGCTCGTGCAGCTGGCGCGGGCCGCACAGGAACAGCAGCACGCCCAGCGGCAGGCCGGCCAGCAGGGTCAGCGGCAGCGCGCCGCCGAGCATGGCCAGGGTATCCAGCGTGGCCTGGCCGATCTCGGCCCACTTGCCGGCGTCCAGGTTGCGGAAGGAGCCGTCCGCGGCGGCGACCAGGGCAAACGTGCTCATGCGCGCAGCACCTCCACGGTGACGCCGGCCGCCGCGAACGCCTGCTGCGCGGCGTCGGCGTCGCCGCCGACCAGGGCCACGACCAGCTGCCCGTAGGGCGTGTCGCGGATGCGGTCGATGCGGCCGGACAGGATGTTGTAGTCCACGCCGCACTGGCGCGCGATGCGGCCCAGCAGCGGCGCGTAGGTATCGGCGCCGAGGAAGGTCAGGCGCAGGATGCGCCCTTCCACCGCGGCGAAGTCGGCATGCAACCCATGCTCGTCCACGTGCTCGGCCTCGGACACGAAGCGGCGCGTGGTCGGGTGCCGCGGGTGCAGGAACACCTCGGTGACCGGGCCGCTCTCGACCAGGCGGCCGGCATCGAGCACGGCCACGCGGTCGCAGACGCGGCGGATCACGTCCATCTCGTGGGTGATCAGGACGATGGTCAGGCCCAGCTCGCGGTTGATCCCGGCCAGCAGGGACAGCACCGAGGCGGTGGTCTGCGGATCCAGCGCGCTGGTGGCCTCGTCGCACAGCAGGATCTTCGGCCCGGTGGCCAGGGCGCGGGCGATGCCCACGCGCTGCTTCTGCCCGCCGGAAAGTTGCGCCGGATACTTGTTCGCGTGCTCGGCCAGGCCGACGCGCTCCAGCAGTTCCGCCACCCGCGCGTCGATGCGCGCGCGCGGCTCGCCGGCCAGTTCCAGCGGGAAGGCCACGTTCTGCGCCACCGTGCGCGAGGACAGCAGGTTGAAGTGCTGGAAGATCATGCCCACGCGCCGGCGCAGCGCGCGCAGGCCCTCGCCGTCCAGCACCGCCACGTCCTGGCCATCGACCCACAGCTGGCCGCCACTGGGCGCCTCCAGGCGGTTGATCAGGCGGATCAGGGTGGACTTGCCGGCGCCGGAGTGGCCGATGATGCCGAACACCTCGCCGGCCCGGATCTCCAGGTCGAGCGGATGCAGGGCGGCGACCTGGCGGCCACCCACGGCGTAGGACTTGTGGACCTGCTGGAACCGGATCACGGGGGAGCGGAAGGGCATCGACGCGCGGGCCGGCAAGCCTAGCAGCTGCCGTGCCCCGGTGGCGTGGCGCGGCGTTCCAGCCGCGCCCCGCAGCGTCCCGGCCGGCTCAGGAATGGTCCAGCGGCGCGCTGCGCGCGGCGCCGACCGTGCGCTCGCGGCGCAGCAGGTACAGGCCGCTGCCCATGATGATGGCCGCGCCGATCCAGGTCCCCGCGTCCGGCAGGGTGCGCCAGAACAGCCAGTCCCAGCCGATCACCCAGACCAGGCCGGTGTACTCCAGCGGCGCCACCAGCGAGGCGTCGCCGCGCATGAACGCCGCGGTCAGCGCGACCTGCCCCAGCGCCCCGGCCAGGCCCAGGCCCAGGATCAGCGGCGCATCGCCGCGCTGCAGCGGCACCCAGCCCGGGATCGCCGCCAGCCCCGCGCCGACGGCCATGATCGCCAGGAACCAGACCACCATCGACTGCGGCGTGTCGGTGCGGGTCAGCAGGCTTACGGTGACCGCGGCGATCGCGTAGGCGGTGGCCGCCAGCAGCACCATCAGCCCCGGCAGCGACGCGAAGCCGCCTGCGCCCGGGCGCAGCACCACCACCACGCCGACCAGGCCGATGCCGATGGCGGTCCAGCGCCGCGGCCCCACCTTCTCGCCCAGCAGCGGCACCGACAGCGCCGCCACCAGCAGCGGCGCGACGAAGTAGATCGTGTACGCGGTGGACAGCGGCATGCGCTTGAGCGCGAACACGAAGCAGCCGATCATGGCCATGCCCAGCGCGCCGCGCAGCAGGTGCAGGCCCCAGCGCACCGGCAGGATCGAGCGCGGGCCGGCGGTGGCCATCACCCAGGCCAGCACGAACGGCAGCGAGGCGGCGCCGCGCAGCAGGGTCACCTGCAGCGGCGGGTAGCGGGCCGAGAGCAGCTTCATCGCCGTGTCCATCAGCGAGAAGCAGGCGATGGCGGCGACCATCCAGGCGGCGGCCGCCAGGTTCGAGCGGGGACGTGGGGGCATGCACGCATTATCCGCGCACGCGCGCCGATGCGCGCGCCGGCGCGGGCACCGCCTAGAATGTGCGCATCCGCACAAGGAGCCCCCCGATGCCTTCCTTCGACATCGTGTCCGAAGTGGACACCCACGAGCTGACCAACGCCGTCGACCAGGCCAGCCGCGAACTGACCACCCGCTTCGACTTCAAGGGCGTGGACGCGAAGTTCGTGCTGGAGGACAACGTGATCAGCCAGTCCGCGCCCAGCGATTTCCAGCTCGGGCAGATGACCGACATCCTGCGCCAGCGCATGACCGCGCGCGGCATCGACATCCGCTGCCTGGAGTTCGGCGACATCGAGACCAACCTGGCCGGCGCGCGGCAGAAGGTCACCGTGAAGCAGGGCATCGAGCGCGAGACGGCCAAGAAGATCCAGGCCGCGCTCAAGGACGCCAAGCTCAAGGTCGACAGCCAGATCAACGGCGAGAAGCTGCGGGTCAACGGCAAGAAGCGCGACGACCTGCAGGAGGCCATCGCCCTGCTGCGCAAGGGCGATTTCGGCATCCCGCTGCAGTTCGAGAACTTCCGTGACTGATCCGGCCATCGGCAACCCCGGCGGGGACGCCGCGCTGGACGAGGCCAGGGTCCTGGCCGATACCCGGCGCTGGCTGGAGCGGGCCGTGATCGGCCTGAACCTGTGCCCGTTCGCCAAGGCGGTGTACGTCAAGGAGCAGGTGCGCTTCGTCGCCAGCGACGCGACCACGCCGGGGCAGCTGCTGGAGCAGCTGGGCGAGGAGCTGGTGCTGCTGCGCGACACCCCGGCCGAACAGGTCGACACCACCCTGCTGGTGCACCCGCTGGTGCTGGGCGACTTCCTCGACTACAACGACTTCCTCGACCAGGCCGACGCCCTGGTCGAGGCGCTGGAGCTGGACGGCGTGCTGCAGGTGGCCAGCTTCCACCCGGACTACCAGTTCGCCGACAGCCGCCCGGACGACATCGAGAACTACTCCAACCGCGCGCCCTACCCGACCCTGCACCTGCTGCGCGAGGACAGCGTGGCCCGCGCGGTGGAGGCCTACCCGGACCCGGACGTGATCGTGGAGCGCAACTACGCCACCCTGCGCAAGCTCGGCCACGAGGGCTGGCGCAGGCTGCTCGCGGACGAGGCCGGCTGAGCGCGCCGGCGCGCGGCGACCGCGCCTGCACGCCGCGCACGCCACACTGCAGCCGCAACGGAGCCACGCCATGCCGATCGTCCCTCCCGTCCAGCCCTGGGATCCCGCGCCGCTACGGGACCGCGTGGTCCTGGTCACCGGCGGCGCCCAGGGCATCGGCCGCGGCATCGCCCAGGCGGTGCTGGGCGCCGGCGGCTGCGTGGCCATCGGCGACCTCGACGCCACAGCCGGCCGCGCCTGCCTGCGCGAATGGGGCGTCCCGGGGCGGGCCATGTTCCGCCGCCTGGACGTGGCCAGCGAGCGCAGCACCGCGGCGTTCGTGGCCGCGGCGCTGGAGCGCTTCGGCCGCATCGACGGCCTGGTCAACAACGCCGGCCTGCCCGATCCGCAGGTGCCGCCGCTGGAAGCGCTGGATTTCGCCGGGTGGAACCGGCGCCTGTCCAGCCTGCACGGCGCCTTCCTGTGCAGCCGCCATGCCCTGCCCGCGCTGCGCCAGGCGCCCGGCGGCGGCGCCATCGTCAACATCGCCTCCACCCGTGCCCACCAGTCCGAGCCGCACAGCGAGGCCTACGCCGCGGCCAAGGGCGGACTGGTCGCGCTGACCCACGCGCTGGCACTCAGCGAAGGCCCGCGGGTGCGGGTGAACTGCATCAGCCCCGGCTGGATCGCCACCGAGGCCTGGCAGGCACCCGCACGCCGGCGCCGGCCGAAGCTGTCGCGCCGCGACCACGCCCAGCATCCGGCCGGGCGCGTCGGTACCCCGGAAGACATCGCCGCGCTGGCGGTCCACCTGCTGGCGCCGGGGCTGTCCGGCTTCACCACCGGGCAGGAATTCATCGTCGACGGCGGCATGACCCGCAAGATGCAGTACGCCTGAGCGCGCTTCAGCGCGCGACCGCGCCGCGCAGCGCCGGGGTGCCGTCCACCACCTCGGTCCACACCAGCCAGGCGGCGCCGTCGGCCACCTGCATGCGCGGCATGCCGCTGGCGCGGCCGCGCGCCGGGAAGGTGGCCACGACCTGCATCTCCCCGCGCCGCAGGTCGGCCGTGTAGCGCATCAGGCGCAGCAGTTGCAGGCCTTCGGGGAGTTCCTCCAGCCACGCCGCGTAGAGCTGGTCGTCGGCGGCGGCCACAGCCACCCGGCCCAGCAGCTGCGGCCCGCGCACCAGGGTCACCGGCGCGGCGAAGCTGTCGCCGCCGTCCTGCGACACCGCCGCGCGCAACTCCGGCCAGCCGCCGGCCTCGGTGTACCAGGCCACCCACACCCGCGGGCCCTGGGCCGCCACCGCCGGGCCGTTGACCGGGCAGCCGGCGAAGTGCCAGCCATCGGCATGCACCGGCCGCGGCGGCGTCCACGCCTGGCCGTCGAAGCGCACGATGCGGATGTCGCGGATCTCGCCCGCGCCGCGCCCGCGGTAGACCACGACCACGCCCTTGCCGCTGCGCGCGGCGGCGGTGGGACAGCAGTCGCAGGTGGAGGCATCCAGCGGCCATTCGCGCAGCTGCGCGCCATCGGCGCCATGCACGGCGGCGCGCAGCATCATTGCCGCGCCGCCGTGGTGGCCGTCGCCGTCATGGCCGTCGTGTCCGCCGCCGGCCGCGGCCGCCTTCTGCCGGCTGTCGAGCCAGGCGATGCCAAGCTGGCCCTGGCCCTGTTCCCAGAAGCTGACGAAGCCGTGGTCGCCGCGGCTGCCGCCCGGATGCACCGCGGCAGCCGGGGTCCAGCTGTGGCCGTCGTCGCCGGAACGCGCCAGCGCGATGCCGTAGTCCATGCGCGACGGACCGGTATTGCGCAGCCAGTGCGCCCACAGCGAGCCGTCGCCCAGGGCGTACACGTGCGGGGTGTCGGCCCAGTTCACGAACCAGTCGCTGCCTTCGGCGATGGTGCGCGTGGGTTCCCAGTCCGCGCCAGGGCGGGTACCGGCCAGCCGCAGGCGGTGGCCGTCGCCGGCTGGTTCCAGCCAGCTCAGCAGCAGGCGCCCGTCCGGCGCCCGCACCAGGTCCGGCTGGGCCGCGCCGGGCGGCGCCGGCAGGGTCCACGGCTGCGCCTGCAGCGGCCGGACCGGCGTTTCCGTGTCGCGGCCGCAGGCAGCCAGCAGCAGCGGCAGCAGCAGCGCCGCGACGGTGGCGCGCCAGTGGCTGGATGGCGATGGCGTATGCATGCGCTGTCCTCAGTCGAAGGCCTGGTGCAGGACCAGTTCCCAGCTGCGCGGATCGCCCGGCCAGGCCATCTGCCCGCCCAGTGCCTGGGCAATGTAGCGGCGGTCGCCAAGATTGCGCCCGCGCAGGGTCAGTTCGGTGCGCGCGCCGGCGCGCCAGCGCAGGTGCGCGTCCCAGGTGGCGTAGCCAGGCACGCGCAGGCTGTTGGCCGCGTCGGCCTGGCGCGCCGATACCGCACGCAGGCCGGCACCCAGCGCCCAGCGCGGCTGCAGCTGCCAGTCCAGCCACAGGTTGCCCACCCGCGCCGGGATGTTGGGCGGGCGGTTGCCCGCGCGCGAGACCGCCTGGCCGGCGACGGTCTCGGTGAACGCGTCCAGGCGCGCATCCACCCAGGCCAGGTTGCCGTCCAGCGCCAGCCGCTGCGCCGGCTTCCAGCCGAAGGCCAGCTCCAGGCCGCGCGCGGACTGCCGCCCCACCGGCAGGGTCTGGCCCGGGTTGTCCGGGTCGGCCACCGCCAGGTTGCGGCGGACGATGCGGTACACGGCCAGGGTGGCGTGGCTGCGGCCGTCGGCCGACTGCAGCTTGGCACCCAGCTCGGCCTGGCGTCCGCTGGACAGGTCGAAGTCGCGCAGCTGGGCGAAGCTGGCGGTGCTCAGCACGCCGGCCGGCGGGTCGGCGGCGGTGCTGGCCTGGACGTAGGCGCGCGCGTTCGGCGCCGGTGCCCATTCCAGGGCCAGGCGGCCGGTGGTCGGCCGGTAGCGGCGCTCGAAGCGCGCGGGGTTGCCGGGGCCGGGCGCGCGGTGGTTGCGCACCTCCAGCTGCAGGCGTTCGTGGCGCAGCGCGGCCAGCAGCGACACGCCGGCGCCCAGGGTGGTGAGGTTCTCGGCATACCCCGCCTGGCTGCGCAGGCGGTTGCTGCGGTCCGGTCGGTAAGCCAGTTCCGCGCCCGGCACGTCGAGGAAGCGGCCCGGCGCCACCGCGTCCACCGGCACGGTGTCGACCACGCCCGGCAGCGACAGCGGGAAGCGGGTCTGCCGGTTCCACGCCGCCTCCGCGCCCACGGCCCAGCGCGCGGGGCGGCCGGCCAGCAGGCCCTCGTGCAGCCATTCGCTGCGGTTGCCCCACACCTCGTGGTCGTGGCGCTGCAGCAGCGCGCCGGAACGCTGCACGCCGCCCTCCGCCAGGCGGTAGCTCTCCACGTTGCGGTAATCGCGCAGGGCGTCGTAGTGGTAGACCGTGTTGCGCACGCGGTCGCCGTCGCCGCGCTGCCATTCCAGCAGCGAGCGCACCCAGCGCACGTCCTGGGCGTAGCGGCCGTCGCCGACGTTGTAGTTGCGCGCGGCCAGGGCCGGATCCAGCCGCAGGCGCCCGCCCGTGGCCTCGCCCGGCACCCCCCAGTACGGGCGCCGCACGTCCTCGTCCTGCCATTCCAGGGCCAGCACGTGCTCCAGCCCGGGCGCCAGCCGCACCCGCCACGACCCGGCCGCCGCCAGCGCGCTGCGCTGCTGCGCATCGATCCAGCTGTCGCCATCGCGCGCGCTCAGGTCCAGCGCCAGCGCCTGGCGCGCGGCGGCATCGCGCAGGTTCATGCCGAAGGCCACGGTGCCGTCGCGGTGCGAACCCCAGGCCGCGCGCCAGCGCGCCTGGTCGTGTCCGAGGCTGGCCAGGCGGGTGACGTAGTTGATCGCGCCGCCGACGGCGCCCACGCCATGCAGGAAACTGGAAGGGCCACCGATGGCCTCGATCCGCTCGTACTGCCAGGCATCCACCGGACGCGCGGCGATGCTGGCGTACTGCACGTCGATGCCGTTGAACAGCTGGCTGACCTGGCTGCCGGAGAAGCCGCGCCAGGCCACGTTGTTGCCTTGCCCGGGCGGAGCGGCGGCGGTCAGGCCGGGCACCGCGGCCAGGGCTTCCTGGGTGGTGCGCACGCCGCGTGCGTCCAGGGTGTCGCGTTCGACCACGGTGACTGCGGCCGGGGTGTCGAGCACGTCCAGCCCCAGGCGCGAGGCGCTGCCGGCCGGCGCCTGCAGCGGCCCGGCGCGGCCGCTGACCTGCACGGCATCGAGGGTGGTGGTGGCCGGCGCCTGGCCGGCATGCACGATCGGGATCGGGGACAGGAGAAGCAGGACCGCGGGCATGGCCACGGTCCGGCGTGCCGCGGTTGGCGGCAGGCGGTGGCAGGGCATGTTGGGCTCCAGGACGCGGGAACGCGCGGCGTGGCCGCGCGGGACGGTTCGCGGTTCAGGCCTGGAGCGGCGGTCCACGGCTGCCGGGACCGTGGAGGCGGCGGAAGCGGCGCCGCGGGCTGGCACGCCGGGCGGGAGGCGTGGCCGGGGCCAGGCCGGGCACGGTCGCGGTCGCCGTCGCCGGCAGCGCCAGCGAGGCAGCCAGCGGGCAGTAGGGGCAGTCGGCGTCGCCATGGAGGCTGGCCGGCGCCAGCGGTGCGCCGTCGGCATCGCGGGCCTCGCTGGGCGCCAGCTGCAGGCCTTCGGCGGTGCACAACTCGGACCAGCCGGCCAGCAGCTGCGGGCCGCCGGCGGCCAGCACGCGCCCGGCCACCGGCGCCAACGCCAGCAACAGCCCCGCCAGCAGGGCCAGCGGGGCCAGGAGCCGGTGGAGGCGGGAGGCGCGCAGCATGGGGCGGATTCTAGACAAAGGGGCGCGCACGGCCAGTGACAGATGGTCCCAGCCGCGCGGCGGCGCTCAGTCCGCCGCCGCCACCGGGTCGAACACCGCCTGCAGCAGCGGCAGCACCTGCTCCAGCGAGGCGGCGATGCGGTGGCCCAGGGCGCGGGTGGCCGCGTCCGGCGCCACCAGGTCCGGGACCTGGATCGGGGTCATGCCCGCGGCCAGCGCGGCGCGCACGCCGGCGGGCGAGTCCTCCAGCACCAGGCAGCGCGCCGGCTCCACGCCCAGGCGGCTGGCGGCCAGCAGGTACACGTCCGGCGCCGGCTTGGGATGGGCCACGTCCGAGGCGGTGCAGACCACCGGGAAGTACGGCAGCAGGCCGGCCTGGCGCAGCTTGTGGCTGGCCAGCGGGTTGCGGGTGGAGGTGGCGACCGCGCGCGGGACGCCGCGCTCCTGCAGCCACTGCAGCAGGGCGAGGATGCCGGGACGGTGCGGGATGCCGGCATCGACCATGGCGCTGTACTCGGCGCCGGAGCGCTGCAGCAACGCATCGGCCTGGGCCTGGCCCAGGCGCTCGACCAGCATCGCGCGGCAGGCGGCATCGCCGGTGCCGACCATCTGCAGCCAGTAGTCCTCGGGCAGGTCGTGGCCGAGCGCGGCGGCGGCGCGCGCGTAGCAGCGGGTGATGGCGCGCTCGCTGTCCAGCATCAGCCCGTCCATGTCGAACAGCACCGCCTCCGGGGCGAATGGCAGCGGGGCCAGGCCCGCGCCGGCGCTCACGCGCCCGCTCCGGCGAACAGCGCGTCGAGGTCGGCCTGGCCGAGCTGGCGCCACTGTCCTTCCGGCAACCCGCCCAGCTCCAGCCCGCCCACCTGCGGCCGGTGCAGTGCCAGCACCCGGTTGCCGGCGGCGGCGAACATGCGCCGCACCTGGTGGTAGCGGCCCTCGTGCAGGACCAGGCGCGCGCGGCGCGGGCCCAGCACCTCCAGGCGCGCCGGCAGCAGCGGCGTGTCCTCGCCTTCCAGCACCAGGGTGCCGCTGGCGAACAGCTGCGCCTCGTCGCCGCGCAGGTCCTCGGCCAGCCCGGCCTCGTAGACCTTGGCCAGCTTCGACTTCGGCGAGACGATCCGGTGCAGCAGCTGGCCGTCGTCGGTCATCAGCAGCAGCCCGGTGGTGTCGCGGTCCAGCCGTCCGACGGTGGACAGCACCGGGTTGCGCAGGCGGAAGCGCGGCGGCAGCAGGTCGTAGACGATGCGGCCCGGGTCCTTGGTCGAGCAGGTGTAGCCGGCCGGCTTGTGCAGCATCAGCACCAGGCCCGGCGGCGGGTCCAGCGGCTGCCCGTCCACGCGCACGTTGTCGTGGTCCAGCGGGTCGTCCTGGTACAGCACCCCGCCATTGGCGTCGGTGACGCGGCCCTCGCGGAACATCCAGGCCACCTCCTTGCGGCTGCCGTAGCCCAGGTTGGCCAGGTGCTTGACCAGCTTCATCGACTTGCTCAACGCGACGCTCCCTTGGTTGCCTCGATCACCTTGAATCCCCCCGCTTCGGCCAGCACCCTGCGCTGGCCGAACGCCTGCGCCAGGGTGCCCTCGTACGGCAGGTGGCGGTTGGCCACCAGCAGCAGGCGCCCGCCGGGACGCAGCGCCTGCGCCGCCACCTCGATGAATCGCTGGCCCAGTTCCGGGCGGTCGCCGCGGTCGTGGGCGTGGAACGGCGGGTTGCTGACGATGAAGTCGTAGCCGCCCCGGGCCAGCCCGGCGGTGACGTCGTGCCAGTGGAAGCCCGGCGCGATGCGCGCCCCGGCAAGGTTGCGGCGCGCCAGCTCCAGCGCGCGGAACTCGGCCTCGTACAGGTCCAGCGCGGTCACGCCCGGCGCGCGTTCCAGCACCTCGGCGGCGAGGTAGCCCCAGCCGGCGCCGAGGTCGGCGCCGCGCCCGCGCAGGTCGGCCGGCAGGTGCGTGGCCAGCAGCGCCGAGGCGGCGTCGATCCGGTCCCAGGCGAACACGCCGGGGCGGCTGTGGAAGCGCCCGCCCGGCAGCGGCCGCACCGCGTCGCCGCCGCGCCACTGCGCGGCCAGCGCGGCGTCGCGCGGTCCCTGCAACGGCGGGGTCCAGAACACGCGGCAGTGGAACTTGGCCAGGTTGCCGTCCAGCCCGGCCAGCTGCTGCAGGTCCTT
>NZ_ALIP01000090.1:0-2702 GCF_000283075.1 Pseudoxanthomonas sp. GW2 | reverse complement strand
GAGGCCGGCGTCGCCGCGCTCGAGCACGTTGTAGTTGCCCTGGCGCAGGGCCAGGTAGGCGCCGTCGGGCACCGCCGCGGCCTCGGTCGCGGCGGTCAGCACGCCCAGCGGCAGGCGCACGTAGGCGACCGCGGCGTCCTGGCCCAGGCGGACCGGCGCCGCCACGCCCAGGGCGATGCGGTCGGCGTCACGCACCACCGTGGCGACCGCCTCGTCCTGCGCCAGCGCGCGCTGCAGCAGGGCCAGGCGGGCGTAGCCGAAGGTCGCCGCGTCGGCATGCGCCGCGGCCAGGTCGGCGCGCAGCACCTGCGCCTGCTCGGCCTTGTCCCAGCCGGCCTCCAGGGCGGCGGCGGCCGCTTCGGCATCGCCGGCCTCCAGGGCGGCGGCGACCGCGGCGCTTTCCAGGCGGCCGGCCAGGGCGCGGGTCTGCGCCCGCACCGCCGCGGCGGTGGCCTCGACCACCTGGTCGCGCGCCGCCTCCAGCTGCGCCAGGCGCTGGTCGGCCTGCCATTGCCGCACCCCGCTCCAGGCGAACCAGCCGGCCAGCAGCGCCAGCAATGCCGCCAGCAGCAGCGCCCCCCGCCGGACCTGCGACAGCCCCGGACCCGCGTCCTTCTGCTTCATCCCCGCCCCCTTTTCACCGTACGCCCGTGTGGCCGAAACCGCCCTCTCCCCGGGCGCTGGCCGCGAACGTGTCCACTACCTTCAGTTCCGCTCGCACGATTGGTGCCAACACCAGCTGGGCGATGCGGTCGCCCGGCTCGATGGTGAAGGCTTCCCGGCCCCGGTTCCAGGTGCTGATCAGCAGCGGCCCCTGGTAGTCGGCGTCGATCAGGCCGGTGCCGTTGCCCAGCACGATGCCGTGGCGGTGGCCCAGGCCCGAGCGCGGCAGCACCAGCGCGCACAGGTTCGGGTCGCCGATGTGGATCGCCAGGCCGCTGGGGACCAGCGCGGCGTCGCCGGGCTGCAGCACCAGCGGAGCCTCGATGGCCGCGCGCAGGTCCATGCCAGCGCTGGACTCGGTGGCGTAGGCCGGCAGCGGCCAGCTGTCGCCGAAGCGCGGGTCCAGCAGCTTCACCTCCAGCACCCGGGAGCTCATGCCTGCAGCCTCTCGGCCACCAGCGCCACCAGGGCGTCGGCCAGCTGCACCTTGGGCGCGGAGGCGAAGTCGCGCTCGCCGCCCGGCCAGAACGCGGTCATCGCGTTGGTGTCGCTCTCGAACCCGGCGCCGGGCACGCCCACGCGGTTGGCGATGATCAGGTCCAGGCGCTTGGACGTCAGTTTCTGCCGCGCATAGTCGGCCACGTTGTCGGTTTCGGCAGCGAAACCCACCACCAGCTTGAGCCCGGCGTCCTCGCGCGCGGCCACCTCGGCCAGGATGTCCGGGGTGCGCACCAGGTCCAGGGCCAGCACCTGGCCGGTGCCGGTCTTCTTGATCTTGCTCGGCGAGAACGCGCGCGGGGTGTAGTCGGCCACCGCGGCGGCGCCGATGTAGATGTCCGCCGGCAACGCGGCGAACACCGCCTGGCGCATCTGCTCGGCCGAGCGCACGTCCACCCGCTGCACCCCCGGCGGGGTCGGCAGCTGCACCGGACCGGCGACCAGCACCACCTCCGCGCCGGCGCGGGCGGCACTGGCGGCCACGGCGAAGCCCATCTTGCCGCTGCTGCGGTTGCCCAGGTAGCGCACCGGATCCAGGTCCTCGTAGGTCGGGCCGGCGGTGACCACCACCTTCAGGCCCTGCAGCAGGCCCTGCAGCAGGCCCGGCGTGGCGGCCGCGGCCGGGGCCGCGGCGGCGCCGCCGGCCAGGGCGGCGACGATCGCCTCCGGCTCGGCCAGGCGGCCGGGGCCGGATTCGCCCTCGGCCAGCGGGCCGTCGTCCGGGCCGATCACCTGCACCCCGCGCGAGCGCAGCAGCTCGACGTTGGCCACGGTGGCCGGGTGCTTCCACATGCGGTGGTTCATCGCCGGGGCCACCGCCAGCGGGGCCTCGGTGGCCAGGCACAGGGTGGTGACCAGGTCGTCGGCCAGGCCGTGGGCCAGGCGCGCCAGCAGGTCGGCGGTGGCCGGGGCCACGACCACACGGTCGGCCCAGCGTGCCAGCTCCAGGTGGCCCATGGCCTGTTCGGCGGCGGTATCCCACAGGGGGGTGCGCGCCGGATGCCCGGACAGGGCCTGGAAGCTCAGCGGGGTGACGAACTGCTGGGCGCCGGCGGTCATCGCCACCTGCACCTGGGCGCCGGCGTCGCGCAGGCGGCGCACCAGTTCCAGCGCCTTGTAGGCGGCGATCCCGCCACCGACGCACAACAGGATCCGCTGTCCCGCCAGGGCGGCGGTGGCCGTTGCAATCACTTGGAAATTCCTACCCGGGAAAGGGCTACAAGCTTACTCCAGGCGGCGCTTCCGCCTGATTCCCGCGAGCCTGCGCGGACGGCACCCTTGGCATATGCGGATCCGCGACTGGCCAGCCGGTGAACGTCCACGGGAGAAGCTGCTGGCGCACGGCGCGGCGGCGCTCTCCGACGCCGAACTGCTGGCCCTGTTCCTCGGCTCCGGCCTGCGCGGCCGCGACGCGGTGCAGACCGCGCGCGAGCTGCTGGCCGCGCACGGCCCGTTGCGCGCCCTGCTGGACCGGCCGCCGCGGGCGCTGGCGCGCCTGCCAGGGGTGGGTCCGGCCCGCGCCTGCGCCCTGGCCGCGGCCC
>NZ_ALIP01000089.1:0-11577 GCF_000283075.1 Pseudoxanthomonas sp. GW2 | reverse complement strand
GGGGGGGGGGGGTGGCACCGGAATGAGAGATACATTATAACATCCGCCCTCCCACGTCACCCCCAAGGACCTCGCATGCCCGATCCGATGCGTTCCCCCGCTTCCCGCGTCCTCGTCCGTGCGCCGCTGGCAGCCTCCATCGCGCTGGCCTGCGCGGGCCTGCCAGCCCTGGCGCTGGCCCACGACGACCCCACCGAACTGCCGGCGCTGCAGGTCACCGCCTCGCCGCTGGCCGGCGATGCGGAGACCCTGGCACGCCCGGTGGAAGTGCTGCAGGGCCAGGCCCTCGATGACGCGCGCGCCGCGACCCTGGGCGAGACCGTGGCCCGGCTGCCCGGCGTGCAGACCAGCTATTTCGGCCCGGGCGTGGGCCGTCCGATCCTGCGCGGCATGGACGGCCCGCGCGTGCAGGTGCTGGCAAGCGGGCTGGGCAGCCAGGACGCGTCCACCGTCAGCGCCGACCATGCCGCCAGCGTGGAGCCGTTCCTGGCCGACCAGATCGAGGTGCTCAAGGGCCCGGCGACCCTGCTGTTCGGCAGCGGGGCCATCGGCGGCGCGGTCAACGTGGTCGACGGCCGCATCGCCCGCGAGCTGCCCGGCGCACCGCTGTCCGGCCGCGCCGAGCTGCGCGGCAACACGGTCAACAACGAGCGCAGCGGCATGTTCCGGCTCGACGGCACCAGCGGCGACAACCTCGTGCTGCACGTGGACGGCCTGCTGCGTGATACCGGCGACTACGACATCCCCGGCCAGGCCCACGCCGCGCACGACCACGACGCGGAGGAGGAAGGCCACGAGGCCGCGCCGGGCCGCCTGGGCAACAGCGCGATGCAGACCCGCGCCGGCGGCCTCGGATTGACCTGGCTGGGCGATGCCGGCTACCTGGGCGTGGCCGCCAGCACCTACCGCAGCGAGTACGGCATTCCGCCGGGCGCGCACGTGCACGCCGGCGACCATGGGCACGGGGAAGAGGAACACGGCGACGGGGACGCGCACGGCCAGGAAGACCACGCCCACGACGTGCGCATCGACCTGCGCCAGGACCGCCTGGAGCTGAAGGGCGGGATCTACGCACCGGCCGCGTTCCTGGAGCGGATCGACTTCCACGGCGCCTGGAGCGATTACGAACACGTGGAACTGGAAGGCGGCGAGGTCGGCACCCGCTTCACCAGCAGCGGCTACGACGCCCGCGTGCAGGCGGTGCAGAAGGAACTGGGCGGCTGGCGCGGCGCCTTCGGTTTGCAATCCGGGCGGGTCGATTTCGGCGCGGTGGGCGCCGAAGCCTTCGTGCCGGCCACGCTGACCCGCAGCCACGGCCTGTTCGTGCTGCAGGAAAAGAGCGCCGGCCCGCTGAAGATGGAATTCGGCGCGCGCCACGACCGGGTCGAGCTGGAACCGGAAGGCGGCAAGCCGCGGCGCAGCTTCGGCGCCACCAGCCTCTCGGCCTCGGCGATCTGGAAGCTGGCCCCGTCCCTGGACCTGCGCCTGGGCGTGGACCGCTCCGAGCGCGCGCCCACCCAGGAAGAGCTCTACGCCGGCGGCCTGCACGTGGCCACCGCCTCGCTGGAGGTGGGCGACACCGGCCTGGACACCGAGTCCGCCCTGCGCGGCGAGATCGGCCTTCACGCGCACCACGAGCGCTTCGACCTGGAGCTGTCGGTGTACCGCAGCCGCTTCGACGAGTTCATCCACCTGGCCGATACCGGCGTGTCCGAGCACGAGGTGCCGGTGCGGCTGTGGACCCAGGCCGACGCGGTGTTCACCGGCGCCGAGGCCGAGGCCGTACTGCACCTGGCCGACAACGCCAGCGGCCGCTGGGACCTGCGCCTGTTTGCCGACCACGTGCGCGGCGAACTGGACGGCAGCGGCACGCGCACGGCGGCGTTCGAGGTGCCGCACGGCGACCATGCCCACGCCTACGTCGTGGAACTGGACAACCGCGGTCCGCTGCCGCGCATCGCGCCCGGGCGCTTGGGTGCAAGCCTGGCCTGGGACCTGGGCGGCTGGCGCGCCTCGCTGGGCGCGGTGCGCTACCGCGCGCAGGACCGGGTGGCAGGCAACGAGGAACCAAGCCCCGGCTACACCCTGGTCGACGCGCACCTGTCCTACGGCTGGGAACAGCCGCACGGCGGCCGCTGGGAGCTGTTCCTGGATGGCAGCAACCTGGGCGACACCGAGGCGCGTCCGCACACCTCCCTGCTGCGCGAATACGCGCCGCTGCCGGGACGCGCGGTGGCGTTCGGCGTACGCGCCTGGTTCTGACCTCGCACGATGCGCGCGCCGCCACGCTTCGGCGGCGGCGCGCTTCCATGAATACGTGCATATGCACGTATAGTGGCGGCCCGCCCCACGCAGGCCGCCCGCATGCCCGCCCCGCACTCGCCTTGCACCTGCTTCCGGCTGCGCCGCGCCGCACGCCTGGTGTCGCAGATCTACGACCACGCCCTGGCCGGCGCCGGGCTCAACGTCAACCAGTATTCGCTGCTGCGCCACGCGCGCACGCCGCAAAGCCTGGGCACGCTGGCCGCGAGCCTGGGCATGGACCGCACCACCCTCAGCCGCAACCTGCAGCCACTGCTGCGCGACGGACTGGTTGCCGAAGTCCGCGATGAGGATCCGCGCCGGCGCGTGCTGGCACTGACCGCAGCCGGCCGCCAGCGCCTGGCCCGTGCACGCCCGCTGTGGCAGCGCGCGCAGCGGCGCATCGACGCCCTGCTCGGCAGCGGCCCGCTGGGCCAGCTGCACGCCGCGCTGGACGCACTGGACGACGCACTGGCCAAGGAGACAGAGGAATGAGCGCGGATACTGCCCGCACGCCCGGCACCACCACCCTGGTGGTGGCCGCCGCGGTGATCCTGATGCTGACCATGGGTGCGCGCCAGACCACCGGCCTGTTCGTGGCGCCGATCCACCTGGATACCGGCGTCGGCATCGCCACCATCAGCCTGGCGCTGGCGATCGGCCAGTTCGTGTGGGGCGCGGTGCAGCCGGTGTTCGGCGCGCTGGCCGACCGCCATGGCTGCGAACCGGTGCTGGTCGGCGGCGGCCTGCTGCTGGCCGCGGGCCTGGCGCTGGTCCCGTTCCTGCCTTCCGGTCCGGGGCTGATGCTGAGCCTGGGGGTGCTGACCGCCGCCGGCGCGGGCGCCGGCAGCTTCTCCATCCTGATCGGTGCCACCGCCGGGCGGCTGCCGCCGCAGCGGCGCTCGTCGGCGGCCGGTTTCATCAATGCCGGCGGCTCGCTGGGCCAGTTCGTGTTCGCGCCGGTGCTGCAGCTGGTGATCGGCGCGGCCGGCTGGACCGTGGCGATGCTGGGCATGGCCGCGACCTCGCTGCTGACCCTGCCGCTGGCGCGCTGCTTCCGCCGCCGCGAGGGCGAGGCGCCGCCGGCGCACGAGGGCTTCGAGGACCGCGGCCTGCGCCACCAGCTGGGCGTGGCCGCACGCGACCGCAGCTACTGGCTGCTGCACCTGGGCTTCTTCACCTGCGGCGTGCACGTGGCCTTCCTGGTCACCCACCTGCCCGGCGAGGTGGCGCTGTGCGGCCTGCCGGCCAGCGTCTCGGCGGTCTCCATCGCCCTGATCGGCCTGTTCAACATCGCCGGCAGCCTGGCCGCGGGCAAGCTGGGCGAGCGCTTCCGCATGAAGTGGATCCTGGCGGCGATGTACGCCAGCCGCGCGCTGCTGATCGCGCTGTTCCTGCTGGCCCCGCCCAGCGCCTGGACCTTCTACCTGTTCGCCGCCGGCCTCGGCTTCACCTGGCTGGCGACGGTGCCGCCGACCGCCGGCCTGGTCGGCAAGCTGTTCGGCCCGCGTTACCTGGGCACGCTGTTCGGCCTGACCCTGCTCTCGCACCAGGTCGGCGGCTTCTTCGGCGCCTGGCTGGGTGGCGTCGCATTGGAGGGCACCGGCAGCTACCAGTGGATGTGGTACGCGGACATGGCCCTGGCGCTGGTGGCCGCAGTGGCCAATGCACCGATCAGGGAGCGGAAGCTGGCACCCGCGGCGGCCTGACCGCCGCAAGCCACGTCCGGGCGCGCCGGCTCAGCCGGCACAGCGCGCGCACAGGCCGTGCACTTCCAGGGTCTGCGCCTGGGGCTGGAAGCCCAGCGCCTTGGCGCGCGCGTCGAGCTGGGCCACGACCTCGCGGTCCTCCAGCTCCACCGCGCTATGGCAGCGGTCGCAGATCAGGAACGGCACGGAGTGCTGCGCGCTGTTGGGATGGTGGCAGGCGACGAAGGCGTTGACCGAAGCCAGCTTGTGCACGAAGCCGTTGGCCATCAGGAAATCCAGCGCGCGGTACACGGTCGGCGGCGCGTCGGCGCCGGCGCCCTTGGTCTCGCGTACCTTCTCCAGCAGGTCGTAGGCCTTCACCGGCTTGCCGGCATCGGCGATCAGCCGCAGCACGTTGGCGCGGATCGGGGTCAGGCGCAGGCCGCGCTCGCTGCAGGCCCGCTCCACCGCCCGCACGAACGCTTCGGCGCTGTGGACATGGTGATGGGGGTCGGTGCAGGCATGCGGCATGGCGCCTCCGTGGTCAGCCCTTTGGAACCTTGGTGATGGCGGCGTCGATGCGCTTCAAGGCCTCGTCGCGGCCGGCCAGGTAGACCGTCCAGGAAATGTCCGGGCTGACCTGGGTGCCGGTGATGGCCACGCGCAGCGGCTGGGCGATCTTGCCCATGCCCAGTTCCAGCGCCGCGGCGGTGTCGTGCAGGGCCTGGCCGACCGCCTCCACCGTCCACTCCGGCAGCGCGGCCAGCAGCTCCCGGGCCTTGGCCAGGGCGGCGTCGGCGCCGGGCTTGAGGTGCTTGGCCACCGCGGCCTCGTCGTAGTGCTCCAGCGGGGTGTACCAGACCACGGCCTTCTCGGCCATTTCCTTCAGCGTCTGCGCGCGCTCGCGCAGGGCCACGACCACTTCCTCCGGCTTCGGGCCCTTGCCCAGGTCCAGGCCCAGCTTCTCCAGCTGGTAGACCAGGTGCGGCGCGACCGCGGCCGGATCGGTGGTCTTGAGGAAGTGCTGGTTGACCCAGCCCAGCTTGGCCATGTCCAGGCGCGCGGCCTTGGAGTTGCAGTTGCGCACGTCGAACAGCTCGACCAGCTCCTGGCGGCTGAAGATCTCCTGGTCGCCGTGCGACCAGCCCAGGCGCGCCAGGTAGCTCAGCAGCGCGTCGGGCAGGTAGCCCATGTCCTTGTACTGCATCACGTCGGCCGCGCCGGTGCGCTTGGACAGCTTGGCGCCGGCCTCGTCCAGGATCATCGGCATGTGGCCGAACTTCGGCACCGGGGCGCCGATGGCCTGGTACAGGTTGATCTGGCGCGGGGTGTTGTTGATGTGGTCGTCACCGCGGATCACGTCGGTGATGCCCATGTCCCAGTCGTCGACCACGACCGCGAAGTTGTAGGTCGGGTAGCCGTCCGGACGGAAGATCACCATGTCGTCCAGCTCGCTGTTGGCGATCTCGATCCGGCCCTTGATCAGGTCGTCGAAGGCGACCACGCCCTCGGTCGGGTTCTTGAAGCGGATGACGCGGTTGGGGTCGTCGCGGTACGGCAGGTTCAGGTCGCGCGCGGCGCCGTTGTAGCGTGGCTTCTCGCCACGGGCCATGGCCGCCTCGCGCATGGCGTCCAGCTCTTCCTTGCTCTCGTAGGCGTAGTAGGCCTTGCCCTCGGCGATCAGCTGCTCGGCCACCTCGCGGTAGCGGTCGACGCGCTGGGTCTGGTAGACCGGGCCCTCGTCGTAGTCCAGGCCCAGCCAGTCCATGGCCTCGAGGATGGCGTCGATCGCCGCCTGGGTGCTGCGCTCGCGGTCGGTGTCCTCGATCCGCAGCACGAACTTGCCGCCGCGGTGGCGCGCCTCCAGCCAGCAGTAGAGCGCGGTGCGGGCACCGCCGATGTGCAGGTAGCCGGTGGGACTGGGGGCGAAGCGGGTGCGGCAGGTCATGGGGAGGAAGACGTGGACGGAATGGGACATTTTACCCCGCCTGCGCAGCGCCCATGGCCCGGGCCGGTGGCGCCCGGCCGGCCGCGGCGGTGCAGGACGGGCCACGGACCGTCCCCCTGGCCCTGCAGCGCCTGGTCCACCGCGCCCGCGCCGGCCTGCCGGCTAGGGACCGGGGGCGATGACCACGCGGTTGCGCCCGCCGCGCTTGGCCTCGTACAGGGCCGCGTCGGCGCGCTTGAACAGCGCGTCGAAGCCCTCGTCCGGCCCCTGCAGGGCCACGCCCACGCTGACCGTCACCGGGACCGGCACGCCCGGCTCGAAGGCATGGGCCTCGACCGCCGCGCGCAGGTTCTCCGCCAGCGCCGGCACCTGGTCGCTGCGCACGCCCGGCAGCAGGACCACGAACTCCTCGCCGCCCCAGCGCACCAGCCAGTCGCTGGAGCGCAGCTGGCGCCGCAGCAGCACGGCCAGCTCGCGCAGCACGCGGTCGCCGGCGTCGTGGCCGCAGCTGTCGTTGATGCGCTTGAAGTGGTCGATGTCCAGCACCAGCAGGGCCCGCGCGTGGCCGGGCACGACCGGGCCGGCCGGCAGCCGCGCCCAGCGCTGCTCGAAACCGTGGCGGTTCAGCGCCAGGGTCAGCGGGTCGGTGGTGGCGCGGGCGCGGTACTTCTCGGCCTCGTTCTGCAGCAGGCGGCGCTCGGTGCGGTAGGTGCGCAGCTGCAGCAGCGCGTAGAGCACGATGCCGGTGAGCCATACGCCCAGGATCCCCAGGTACCAGGTCTCGCGCGACAGGCCCGGGCGCACGAAGGTGATCTCCTGCACCTCCAGGTCGTGCACGCCCTCGGTCATGGGGTAGGAGAAATCCAGCCCCACCGTGACCACGTTGCTGAGTTCGGCGTGCGCCAGCTCGCGCGGCAGCTTGTAGTACAGCCGCCACCACTCGGCGACGGTGAACTCGTCCGTGCCCAGCGACAGGGGCGCGCGCAGGTCCTGGGTCGGCAGGAACACCGCGTTGTACTTGGTGCTGTTGGTGTCGCCGACGGTGGAGTAGCGCGGGTCGAAGTGCCGCGCGAACAGCCGCAGCTTGGGCACGTCGCCCTTGTAGACGACCTTGACCTCCACGTGGGTGTACTTCGACAGGTCCAGGCCGCGGTCGGGGCCGGAGCCGATGAAGTAGTTGACCGCGCAGTAGTACAGGGGCTCGTTGGTGCCCGGCGGGTAGTGGCAGCGCAGGCGGCGCTTGCCCTCGTCCAGCCACTCGCCGGCCTCGGCGCGGCCCGGCACCGGGGTGGAGGACAGCACGGTCGCGTCCTTCGGCACCCGGGTCACGTCGAAGCGCACCGGCGGGATGAGGTCGTAGCCGGCGATCGCGCCGAGGGTCAGGGCCACGCCCGCCAGCAGGGCCAGTGCGACGTGCTTGCGTTGCCCGGAGTGGGACGTCGGAGTCGGAGAAACGTCTACACCGGCCGCGGTCATGTGCCCTCTACCATCCCTGTGGACAGGCGGCGCGTGCACGACCGCCTGGAATTGCAGGGACGTTACCAAAGGCCATTCCCGCCTGCACTGTGTGACCCATGCCCCCGGCCACCGGCGCGGCCGCCTGCCGCCTGCCGCCTGCCGCCTGGCGCCGGGCACGGGCGGGAGGGCGCGGCCCGGCCTACAATCCGGCGATGGCCACCCTGTTCGTCTCCGACCTGCACCTGGATCCGGCCCGGCCGGAAATCACCGCCCTGTTCCTGCGCTTCCTGCGCGGCGAGGCTGCGGGCGCCGACGCGCTGTACATCCTCGGCGACCTGTTCGAGGCCTGGGTCGGCGACGACGACCCGTCCGAGGCCGGGGCGGAAGTGGCCGCCGCGCTGCACGCCCTGGCCGACGCCGGGGTGCCGGTGTACTTCATGCACGGCAACCGCGACTTCCTGGTCGGCCAGGACTACGCCCGCCGCGCCGGCATGCGCATCCTGCCGGATCCGTCGGTGGTATCGCTGTACGGCCGCCCGGCGCTGCTGATGCACGGCGACCTGCTGTGCAGCGACGACACCGCCTACCAGGCCTTCCGCGCCCAGACCCGCGACCCGCGCTGGCAACAGCAGTTCCTCGCCCAGCCGCTGCAGGCGCGGCTGGCGTTCGCGGCGCAGGCCCGCCAGGCCAGCATGGCGCGGCAGCAGGAAATGCTGCAGGGCGACCGCGGCACCTTCGAGACCGTCACCGACGTCACCCCGGCCACGGTCGAGGCCACCCTCGCCCGCTTCGGCGTGGACCTGCTGGTCCACGGCCACACCCACCGCCCGGCGGTGCACGCGCTGCGAGTGGGCACGCGCGACTGCCGGCGCATCGTGCTCGGCGACTGGTACGAACAGGGCTCGGTGCTGCGGGTGGACGCCGGCGGCGCGCAGCTGCAGGCGCTGGCGCCGGGCTGAGCGGCAGGCCGGCTCAGCCGCCGGCCTGCTCCGCTTCCACGTAGCGCAGCGATTCCAGCTCGTCCTCGTCGAATCCGGCCAGCAGCCGCGCCTCGACGTTGAACGGGCCGTGCAGGTAGCCGCTGGCGTACTCGCGCAACAGTTCGCGGAAGCGGGCGCGCGGCTCGACCCCGGCGCGCTCGCAGTACCAGCGGTACCAGCGCGAGCCGGCGGCCACGTGCGCCACCTCCTCGCGCAGGATGACCTCCAGGATCGCCACCGTGTCCAGGTCGCCCATGTCGCGCAGGCGCGCGATCATGCCCGGGGTGACGTCCAGCCCCCGCGCCTCCAGCACGCGCGGCACCAGGGCCATGCGCGCCATGCCGTCGTGCGCGGTCTTCTCGCACATCTCCCACAGGCCGTTGTGGGCGTCGAAGTCGCCGTAGTCGCGGCCCATCCGGCGCAGGCGGTCGCGCAGCAAGGTGAAGTGGCGCGCCTCGTCGTCGGCCACCTGCACCCAGTCGCGGTAGAACCGCTCGGGCAGGCCGCGGAAGCGGTAGACCGCGTCCCAGGCCAGGTCGATGGCATTGAGCTCGATGTGGGCGATCGCGTGCAGGAACGCCGCCCGCCCTTCCTCGCTGCCCAGCCCGCGGCGCGGCAGGTGGCGCGGATGCACCAGCTTCGGCCGCGGCGGCCGCCCCGGCATGCGGATCGGCTCCGGCGGCGGCGCTTCCCCGGGCAGGACGATGTCACCGCGGGCGAAGGCCGCGGCGTATTCGTGGGTCAACGCGACCTTGCGGGCCGGATCGGCCTCGTCCAGGCAGGCGCGCGCGGCCTGGTACAGCTCCATCGCCGCCTCCTCAGCAGGCGCGGCGGCGGCGCTTGGCCTCGTCCGAGCGCAGCTGCTGCAGGCGTTCGAAGTAGCCCGGCTCGATCCCGGTCACGTACTGGCCGTTGAAGCAGGAGGAATCGAAGCGGGTGAGCTGCGGGTTGCCCTCGCGCACCGCGGCCTCCAGGTCCTCCAGGTCCTGGTAGATCAGCCAGTCGCAACCCAGCAGCTTCTCCACCTCCTCGACGCTGCGGCCGTGCGCGATCAGCTCGTCGGTGGAGGGCATGTCGATGCCGTAGATGTTGGGGTAGCGCACCGGCGGCGCGGCGCTGGCCAGGTACACCTTGCGCGCGCCGGCGTCGCGCGCCATCTGCACGATCTGCTGGCTGGTGGTGCCGCGCACGATCGAGTCGTCCACCAGCAGCACCACGCGGTTGCGGAACTCCAGGTGGATCGGATTGAGCTTGCGCCGCACCGACTTAACCCGCTCGCCCTGCCCCGGCATGATGAAGGTGCGGCCGACGTAGCGGTTCTTGATGAAGCCCTCGCGGTACTTCACGCCCAGCACGTTGGAGATCTCCAGCGCCGCGTCGCGCGAGGTGTCCGGGATCGGGATGATGGTGTCGATGTCGTGGTCCGGGCGCAGGCGCAGGATCTTCTCGCCCAGCTTGACGCCCATGCGCATGCGCGCCTTGTGCACCGAGACGTTGTCGATCATCGAGTCCGGGCGCGCGAAGTACACGTACTCGAAGATGCACGGCGCCTGCTCGACCGCTTCGGCGCAGACCTCGGCGAACACCTCGCCGCGCGGGGTGACGACCAGCGCCTCGCCCGGCTGCACGTCGCGCACGCGGGCGAAGCCGAGGATATCCAGCACCGCCGACTCGGAGGCCACGATGTACTCGGCACCGGCCGCGCCCTCGCGCTTGCCCAGCACCAGCGGGCGGATGCCGTGCGGGTCGCGGAACGCGACCAGGCCCAGGCCCAGCACCACGCTGACCACCGCGTAGCCGCCCTTGACCCGGCGGTGCACCCCGGCGACCGCGCGGATCGCGGCCTGCGGGGTCAGCTCGCCCTGCACGTCCAGCTCGTGCGCGAACACGTTCAGCAGTACTTCGCTGTCGGAGTCGGTGTTGATGTTGCGGCGGTCCTGGGCGAACACCTGCTGGCGCAGGGCCTCGGTGTTGATCAGGTTGCCGTTGTGCGCCAGGGCGATGCCGTAGGGCGAGTTGACGTAGAACGGCTGCGCCTCGTCCATGCCCTCCGAGCCGGCGGTCGGATAGCGGCAATGGGCGATGCCCACCCGCCCCTCCAGCACGCTCATCGCCTTGGCGTTGAACACGTCGCGCACCAGGCCGTTGTCCTTGTGCAGGCGCAGGCGGGTACCGTCGGCGGTGGCGATGCCCGCCGCGTCCTGGCCGCGGTGCTGGAGCACGGTCAGGCCGTCATACAACTGGCCCGCGACGTTGTCGTTGCCGACGATTCCGACGATGCCGCACATGATGCAAATCTCCGACGGTCTACTGACCGGGGTTGGGACTGGAAGAGGAAGGAGGCTCCCCGCCGGGTGGCGGCGGCGCCGCGTCATCGGGAACGGGAAGGGCCCCGGTAAGGGATTCGACGATGGCGCCGGCGCGGTGAAGGGCGCCATTATCGCCGCCGGCCCGACCGTTGCCAAAGTCCAGTTCGCCGGCCGCCCACTCCGGCAGCCAGCGCGCCAGCCACTGCGCGCCCGGCAGCAGCAGCGGCAGCGCGCGCGACTGCGCCCAGGCCGGTTGCTGCGGCAAGGTGCTGAAAGCCATCAGCAGCACGATCACGCAGGCCACCAGCGCGCCGCGCAGCACGCCCACGGCCAGGCCCAGCACACGGTCCACGCCCGACAGGCCCACCGAGTGCAGCAGCTTGCGCATGATCCAGCCGACCAGGCTCACCGCCACCAGCACGCCGAAGAACGCCAGCGCGTAGCCAGCCAGCAGCCCGGAGGTGCCGGGCTGTCCATCCTCGCTGATCAGGAAGGCCAGCTGCCCGCCGTAGTGGAACGCGCACCAGCTGGCCGCGATCCAGGCCAGCAGCGAGGCGACCACGCCGACGAAGCCGCGCAACAGGCCCAGCAGGGCCGAAGCGGCAATCACCAGCAGCAGGACCAGGTCGATCGCGTTCATGGCTTCGCGGCCGGCGCGCCGGCGCCGGTCCTGCTCACGGGTGCGGCACCACCATGCCGCCGCCGTGGGCGGCCAGGCGCCCGCGCAGCTGCTCGGCCTCGGCGCGCGTGGCCACCGGCCCGACCCGCACCCGGTGCAGGGTGCCCTTGTCGGTGCGCACCGGCTGCACGATGGCGCTGAAGCCGGCCGCGCGCAGGCGGTCGCGCAGCGCATTGGCGTCGGCCTGGCTGGAGAACGCGCCCATCTGCACCGC
>NZ_ALIP01000088.1:0-21662 GCF_000283075.1 Pseudoxanthomonas sp. GW2 | reverse complement strand
CCCCCCCGTCCCTCCCCCTGCAGGCCTCAGAACTTCTGCGAGACGCGGAAGTACACGGTGCGCCCGTAGGCGTCGTAGAGGTGGAAGTTCCAGGGCTGGTTGTCGTAGCCGACCAGCTCCGGGTAACGGTCGCCGGCGTTGTTCACGCCCAGGCTCAGGCTGCCGTTCCACGGCGCGTTCCAGGTCAGGTTGAGGTCGTGGGTGGTGTAGCTGCCCACGCGCACGCCCGGACCGCTGGTGATGAAGCCGTAGGGCGGGACCTCGGCCGGGTTCTGCTGGCTGCCGATGTAGTTGATGTTCCAGGCGAGGTTGAAGTCGCCGCGGCTCCAGGCGTTGCGCCAGGTGGCGCGCAGCTTCGGCTGCGTGACCCAGCCCAGCGGATCCTTGCGGGTGTCACCGTCGACCACGGTGTACTCCAGCACCCGCGCCACCTGCAGCCAGCTGTCCACGCGGCCCCAGGCGAGGTTGCCGGAGGCACGCAGGTTCAGGTCCAGGCCGCGGGTATCCAGCTTGCCCTCGTTGACGAAGGCGGTCTGGATCTCGCTGATGGAACCGTTGCTGCGGCGCTTGACCCAGGTGTGCTCCGGCAACGGCTGGCCGGCGTTGTCCAGGCCGACCAGCTCGCGGAAGGAGATCAGGCGGATGCGGTCGTCGATCTGGATCCGGTAGTAGTCCAGGGTCAGGTTGAACCAGTCCAGCGGATCCCAGGCCAGGCCGACGCTGAACTGCCGCGAGTGCTCCGACAGCAGGTCCGGGTTGCCGGTCTGGTAGGAATCGACCTGGTAGGCGACCTCCTCCTCGTTCTCCGGGCCGTCGGCGATGTTGTCGCCGTTGGCGTCGCCGCCGCACAGCACCGGCGAGAAGCCGGTGGCCACGCAGGTGCGGTAGTCGGAGATCGGCTCGGCGCTGAACGCGCGCTGGCTGTGCACGTAGGGCAGCGCCGGGGCGCGGAAGCCCTCGCCCACCGAGGCGCGCAGGGTCAGGTTGTCCAGCGGCTGCCAGCGCAGCGACAGCTTCGGCGAGACGTCGCTGCCGTAGTCGTCGTAGCGGTCGTAGCGCGCGGCCAGGGTGAAGTCGAAGTCCTGCGCCACCGGCAGGTACCACTCGGCGTAGGCCGCGCTGACCTTGCGCCGGCCGCCGGCGGTGTTGCCGGCCGAGCCGGCCACCGCGCCGGACTCCGACAGCGCGTCGTAGACGTCGGCGTAGTCCTCCCGGCGGTGCTCCACGCCGAACGCCACCGCCGAGGTGCCGCCTGCCATCTGGAACAGGTCCAGCGCCGCGCTGGCGAACATCTCGTCGACGTTGAACTTGCCCTGGCGGTTGGTGGTGACGGTGAAGCCCTTGACCACGTCCGGGTCGGCGAACGGATCGGCGACGTTGTAGCTGCCGTTGGCGGCGGCCTTCTCCGCCAGCGGGGTGACGATGTAGCCGCGGCCGATGTCGGAGGAGCTGGCGCGGCTGGTGCGCAGGCCGAAGTCCAGGGTCAGGCGCTCGCTGGCCATCCAGCTGGCGCCCAGCTGCACGTCGACGGTGTCGTTGTCGATGAAGTTGTCGCGGTTGCCGGCCGCGGCGTAGCGGTGGTAGATGAACGCGCCCAGGCCGTCGCCCTTGACCGGGTCGTTGGGGCTGCCCTCCTCCACGTACAGCACGCCCGGGGTCGGGGCGAAGCGGCCGAAGCTGCTGGCCTTGCTGTAGCTCAGCGCGGCATTGACGCTGAAGCTGGGGCTGACGTCGTACTGGCCGCGGGCGAAGAGGGCCTTGTTGCGGACCGAGGCGTCGCTGGCGGCCACGGCGTTGTAGTCGTAGGCGCAGGTGTCGCCGTTCATCCAGAAGCCGTCGCTGTTGCAGGCGAAGCCCGGCAGCGCGCCGCCGTACTCGCCTTCCTCGCCCGGCGCGTCCGGGTCCTCGATGTAGTAGTTGTTGCCGTAGCCGGAGCCGCCGCGGACGTCGCCGCCGATCTGGTCGCGGCTGAAGACGATGCCGCGCGCGTTGTACGAGGCGCCCATCAGCAGGCTGCCGCGCTCGGAGCTGGTGCCGAACAGCAGCGAGGCCTCCTCGGTGTCGCCGCCGCGCACCGCCGGGTTGCCGCGGCCGTAGCGCACCTCGCCACCCTCGAAGTCCTTGCGCAGGATGATGTTGACCACGCCGCCGATGGCGTCGGAGCCGTACAGCGCCGAGGCGCCGTCGGACAGGATCTCGATCCGTTCCACCGCCGCCAGCGGGATGGTGTTGAGGTCGGCCGCGGTGCCGGTGCTCGGCGCGTACGGCGCGCGGCGGCCGTCGACCAGCACCAGGGTGCGGTCGGCGCCGATGCCGCGCATGTCCACCTCCGACACCGCCTGGGCGCTGCTGCCCGAGCGCGGGCGGAAGCTGCCGAACGCGGCGAAGGAGCTGTCGCGCAGCAGCTCGGCCACCGAGATGTCGCCGCTGGCGTCGATCGTGGCGCGGTCGATCACGGTGACCGGGACCGCGCCCTCGATGTCGGCGCGCTTGAGGCGCGAGCCGGTGACGGTGACCCGGTCCAGGGTCTGCGCCTCGCCGGCGGGGCCTTCCTGTGCGGCGACGCCGCTGGCGGCCAGGGCGCAGGCGATGCCCAGCGGCAGCGCCGCCAGCCGCGATGCGGCGCGTGGATGGTGTTTCATGGGTGTTCTCCGGTCCGTTAGGGGTTTGCGAAAACGCAGCAAGACGTTACGGAGCCACGCGCTCATCCCGCTTGGCCGTGCATGTCGACCGGGTTTGCCAGGGCTGCCGCCACGCTCCCCCCATGGAGACGGTAGATCGACGGCGGCACGCCGAACTGCGCGCGGAACGCGCGCGAGAAGCTGCAGTTGTTCTCGAAGCCGCACGCGGCGCCGACCTCGCCCACCGCCATCCGCCCCTCCAGCAGCAGGCGCGCGGCGCGCTGCAGGCGCAGGCGCGCCGAGGCCGCCTGCGGGGTCTCCCCGTACACCGCGCGGAACGCGCGGATGAAGTACCAGACCGACATGCTGGCGCGATCGACCATCTGCAGCGTGGTCAGGGCGCGCTCGGGGTGCCCCTCCAGGTAAAGCATCACCCGCTGCATGCGCGCGAACACCTGGCGGCGGCGGTGCAGGGTGCGGCCGGGGCAGCGCTCCACCAGCGCGCTGCAGTCGTCCTGCAGGTCGGCCAGCGCGCGCAGCAGGCGGCCGAGCAGGACCGAGGCGTCAGCCGGGTGCAGCCCGGGACGCAGCAGCCGGCGCCACAGCGACAGCACGCCGCGGCGCGCGCGCGGCGGCGCCTCGCCGCGCCCGGGATACATCGGCGCATAGGCCGACTGCTGCAGCCGCGCCTGCAGGCCGGCGGAAAGCACCAGGCCCAGCACCAGCGCGCGGCTGCCGCTGCGCACCACCGGCATCGACTCGCGGTCCAGGTAGATCCAGTGCCCGGCGCCCAGGGCGAAGCGGCCCTCCTGGCTTTCCAGCTCGGCGCTGCCGCGCACGACCAGCCAGATGCTGGCCGCGCCGGCCTGCAGCGCGAGGCCCGCGCCGCGCGCCAGGGTCGCCAGCGTGGGCCGCTCGTGCGCGCCGGGCGGCCAGTGCAGCTCCTGCAGCTGTCCGCGGTCGCCCGACAGTGTCCTGATCCTCATGGCCGTGTCTCCTTGCGGGGGAACTGGCCACCTGTTTGCCGGAGCGCCGCGCGCGTTGCAGGAAACGCCGCTGAAATCTTCCTGATATTTGTCTTTCGGCCGGCCTCGCCCTTTCGGATCAGCGGCTTGCGCCGCGCCGCAGCGAGGCCAGCGAGGCCAGGCCCACGTCCATGTCGTCCTCCAGCGGCAGCGCCAGGAAGGCACGGCGCCCGGCCTCGTCGACACTGGCCGAACCGGAGGCCACCGCATACGTGTGCGACAGGCAGCGCGGACGCGCCGCTCCGGCGCCGATCTCGCTCCAGCCGGTGGCGCAGCCCGGCGCCGGCGCGGTGGAGAAGATCCCCCCGCCGGCAACCAGCCATTCGCGGTACTGCTCAGGCACCGGCGCATCCATGCCGACCTGCACCACCCGCTGCAACGCCGGGTCGGCGCACCACAGCCCGCTGCGCGTGGTGCGGCTGAAGCAGACGCGGTCCTGCCGGTGGTCGTAGCGGGCCAGGGCGACGTCGTCGAGGCTGGCCAGTTCGCGCCACTCCGGCAGCTGGTACAGGACCAGCCGGGTACTGCCGCCGCTGCCGTCGACGCCGACCAGCAGCTGGTCCGGCCTGCCGGTCCAGGCGGCGAAGGCGGGCACGCCCGGCACCGGCAGCACCCGCACGGTGTCGAAGCCAACCTCGACCTGGTACAGGCGGTCGCCGCCGCTGCCGGTGGCACCGATCACCAGCAGGCGGCTGCCATCCGGCGCCCACACCGGCGGGTTGCGCGGCACCGGCACGATGCCCGGCACCGCGCGCAGGGTCTGCGGGTGCTCCAGCTCGCCGATCCACAGCTGCGCGGCCAGGCTGCGGTCGGACACGAAGGCCAGGGTCGAGCCGTCGGGCGATACCGCAGGCATCAGGTCCACGCCGCTGGAGGCGAACACCGGTTCGCCCGGCTGCGTGCCGTCGCCGGCCGCCTCCAGGTCGAAGGCGTACAGGCCGCTGCGGAAGCGGTAGATGCCGAACACCATCGTCCACGCATCGGCGGCCACTTCCGGGAACACCGGGTTGCCGCGCGGGGGCGACGGCAGTTCGGTGATCGACCCGCCCGCCAGCGCCAGCCGGTACAGGCGCGCCTCCTCCTTGACCAGGCTGAAGACCAGGCCGCTGCCGTCGGGCAGCCAGTCCCAGCCGCGGATGTCGCCGCGCAGGCGGGTCAGCTGCCGCGGCGGACCGCCGGCCGCGGGCATCAGCCACAGGTCGCCCAACGAGGTGCCGCGGCGGAAACCCAGCCAGGCGCCGTCGGGCGAGAACCGCGGCAGGGTATCCAGGCCGTCGGCCGGATAGGCCAGCGCCTCCCAGCGCCCGCTGCCCAGGTCCAGGCGCCGCAGCGGCGCCGACTGCCCGCTGCTGCGGCGGCGCCCGCCCATCACCAGGGCACGGCCGTCCGGGCTCCAGTCGAAGGCGGCGTAATCCTCGCCCTCGCAGCGGCCGACTTCGCGCTCGCCGCCGCCGGCGGCCGCGACCACCATCAGCCGGCAGCCGTCGCCGCCGGTGCGCACGAAGGCGATGCGGCGCCCGTCGCGCGACCATGCCGGCAGGTCATCGGCCTCGCCGTGGCCGGGGAAGGTCAGCTGGCGCGGACTGCCGTCGCCGGCCGGCTGCAGGTACAGCGTGCGCGGGCCGCCGGCGCGGACCGGGCGCGCGTAGGCGACCTCGCTCCCGTCCGGCGAAAGCGCCGGCCCCTGCTCGGGCAGCGCGGTCGCGGCGATGGCCTGGTACTGCAGCGGCGGTGCGCCGGCCGCCACGTCGGCGGCACCGTTGGCGCGCGTGCGCGGATTCAGCAGTTGCCACGCGCCGGCGCCGAAAGCCAGCACCAGCAACAGGGACAAGGCCGGCCACCAGGACGCGATGCGCCGGCGCGGCGCGCGTGCGGGCGCGCCCGTGCCGGCGGCCGCTGCAGGCGCCTGCTCCTGTGGCGCCGGCCGCGGCTGGATCGGCGCCGGCACCGCGGGCGCCGGTGCCGCCGGCACTGCGGCCGGTTCCGGCGTGGCGGCCGGTTCGATCCAGCAGCACGGCACCACCAGGCGGTAGCCGGCCTTGGCAATGGTCTCGATGTACGGCGGCGCCTCGCCGCGGCCGCCGAACGCACGCCGCAGCTGCGCCACCGCCTGGGTGAGCACGTCGTCGGTGGGCAGGGTGTCAGGCCAGACCCGCTCCAGCAGCTGTTCGCGGCTGACCACGCGGCCGCCGGCCTCGACCAGCGCCAGCAGGACCTGCAAGGCCTTGAGCGTCAGCCGCCGCGGTTCCTCCGCGCCCGGCCGCGACACCACCCTGCGGTCGACGTCGACCTCGCACTCCCCCACGCGCAACAGCCTGCCGGCCGCTTCCGCGGCCCGTTTGCGCGCCTCGCTCTCCGCCGCACCCATGCGACTCCCATGTATCCAGTGCCCCGGGGCGCTTCGCCCCGCCGTGCCACGACCGCCGGCCGGCGCAACCGGCCTGGCGCCTGCCCCATGCAGGCGGGCGATCCGGCAATGCAGGCACACTAGCCACGGCCCCGGGCAGCGCCATGTGTCTTTGGTACGGGTGACCGAAGTCCGGTCAGCTGCCGGTCGGGAAACGGGCAGGCGCGGCGCGCCATCGCGGCAAGCGCGGCAAAGCCGCCCGGCCATCGCCGGCTAACACCCCCGGGACGGCGATGGGGACACTGGCGCACGCCGCGGTCGACGTCGTTCCGCGGCATGGCGCCAGCAGCGCCTTGCCTGGTCGCGGTGCCAGGGGGAGGGGCCGCGACCAGGCCCTTTTGCGCGCTATCCGGCGCGGTAGACCTCCGCGCCCTGCTCGCGGAACTCGGCCGCCTTGCCGGCCATGCCCGCCTCCAGCGCCGCCCGCTCGTCCAGCCCGTGCTCGGCCGCGTAGTCGCGCACGTCCTGGGTGATCTTCATCGAGCAGAAGTGGGGCCCGCACATGGAGCAGAAGTGCGCCAGCTTGTGCGCCTCCTTGGGCAGGGTCTCGTCGTGGAACTCGCGCGCCTTCTCCGGATCCAGGCCGAGGTGGAACTGGTCCTCCCAGCGGAACTCGAAGCGTGCCTTGGACAGGGCGTTGTCGCGTACCTGCGCGCCGGGATGGCCCTTGGCCAGGTCGGCCGCGTGCGCGGCGATCTTGTAGGCCATGATGCCGTCGCGCACGTCCTGGCGGTTGGGCAGGCCCAGGTGCTCCTTCGGCGTGACGTAGCAGAGCATGGCCGTGCCGTACCAGCCGATCATCGCCGCGCCGATCGCCGAGGTGATGTGGTCGTAGCCCGGGGCGATGTCGGTGGTCAGCGGCCCGAGCGTGTAGAACGGCGCCTCGCCGCACTCGCGCAGCTGCTTGTCCATGTTCTCCTTGATCAGCTGCATCGGCACGTGGCCGGGGCCCTCGATCATGGTCTGCACGTCGTGCTTCCAGGCGATCTTCGTCAGCTCGCCCAGGGTCTCCAGCTCGCCGAACTGGGCCGCGTCGTTGGCGTCGGCGATGCAGCCCGGGCGCAGGCCGTCGCCCAGGGAGAAGGCCACGTCGTAGGCCTTCATGATTTCGCAGATTTCCTCGAAGTGGGTGTAGAGGAAATTCTCCCTGTGGTGCGCCAGGCACCACTTGGCCATGATCGAGCCGCCGCGGGAAACGATGCCGGTCACGCGCCTGGCCGTGAGTGGCACGTAGCGCAACAGAACGCCGGCGTGGATGGTGAAGTAGTCCACGCCCTGCTCGGCCTGCTCGATGAGCGTGTCGCGGAAGATCTCCCAGGTCAGCTCCTCGGCGCGGCCGTCGACCTTTTCCAGTGCCTGGTAGATCGGCACCGTGCCGATCGGCACCGGCGAGTTGCGGATGATCCACTCGCGGGTCTCGTGGATGTGCTTGCCGGTGGACAGGTCCATCACCGTGTCCCCGCCCCAGCGGATCGCCCACACCATCTTCTCCACCTCCTCGGCGATGCCCGAGGACACGGCGGAGTTGCCGATGTTGGCGTTGATCTTGGTCAGGAAGTTGCGGCCGATGATCATCGGCTCGCTCTCGGGGTGGTTGATGTTGCACGGGAGGATGGCGCGGCCGCGGGCGATCTCGTCGCGCACGAACTCCGGGGTGATCACCTCGGGGATGCTGGCGCCGAAACCCTGGCCCGGATGCTGGGCACGCAGCGCCGCGTCGCGCACCGCCTCCAGGCGCTGGTTCTCGCGGATGGCGACGAACTCCATCTCCGGGGTGATGATCCCGCGCCGCGCGTAATGCATCTGGGTGACGTTGGCGCCGGCCTTCGCCCGGCGCGGCAGGCGGCGCCCGGGGAAGCGCACTGCGTCCAGCTTCGGGTCGTGCTCGCGCGCGCGGCCGAACTCGGAGGTCAGCGCCGGCAGCTCCTCGGTGTCGCCGCGCTCGGCGATCCACTGCGCGCGCAGCGGCGGCAGGCCCGCGGCCAGGTCGATCCGCGCCTCCGGGTCGGTGTACGGGCCGGAGGTGTCGTACACCGTCACCGGCGGGTTGTCCTCGCCGCCGAACACGGTGGGGGTGCGGGTCAGCGCGATCTCGCGCATCGGCACGCGGATGTCCGGGCGCGAACCTTCGACGTGGATCTTGCGCGAGCCGGGGATCGGCCGGGTGACGGAGCCGGAAAGCTGGGCGGTCTGCTGGAGCAGGGAGGCGGGGATGGCGTTCATGCGTTGTGTCCGTCCGTTCAGGGGATAACCGCACCGGGGTGCGGGACGGGACGACGGACCACGCATGCGCGGCACCGCCGCCCGAAGCGGGCGGACACAGGACGGACGGAGCCCGTCCTGCGAAGCTTCCCTACGCCGGTATGAGCCGGATCAGGTTCCAAGGGACTGTCTCAACCGCGCGCCCCAACCGGCGCCCGCGGTACCCCCGCTTCGGCGCCGATTACACCACAGACCGCGCGCGCTTGCCGCAGGCCGCCGCCACGGGCCGCCAACGGGGCCGTTGCTAGACTGTGCGCCTCCACGCCACCGGAGCCGGCATGGTCTTCCGCATCTCCTTCTTGCTGATCGCGCTGCTTGCGGCGGCAGCAGGCCTGGCGCCGTCGCGCTTCGCCGCGATGGTGGACGCGCTGCTCGGGGGCATGCTCGCCAACACCGGCTGGCTCTACCTGCTGGTCGTGTTCGCCACCCTGCTGTTCATGCTGTACCTGGCCTTCGGCAGCCTGGGCGAGCTGCGCATTGGCGGCGAGGACGCCGAACCGCAGTTCGCGGTGGGCAGCTGGCTGGCGATGCTGTTCGCGGCCGGCATGGGCATCGGCCTGGTGTTCGGGGGCGCGGCGGAGCCGCTGTCGCACTACTTCAATCCGCCCGAGGGGCTGGAACCGGCGAGCATGCCGGCCGCGCGCGCGGCGATGCGCTACGCGTTCTTCCACTGGGGCCTGCACCCGTGGGCGATCTACGCCCTGGTCGGGCTGGCCATGGCCTGGTTCCAGTACAACCGCCGCGGCCGCGGCCAGCTCAGCGACCTGCTGCAGCCGCTGCTGGGCCGCCACCACCGCGGCTGGGCCGGGCGTTGCGTGGACATCGCCGCGGTGGTGGCCACCGCGATCGGCGTGGCCACCACCCTGGGCTTCGGCGCGCTGCAGATCACCGCCGGCCTGCGCACCGTGTCCGGCACGCCGACCGGGACCGGCATGCAGCTGGCGGTGATCGGCGTGGCCTTCGTGCTGTACATGGCCTCCAGCCTCAGCGGCGTGGAGCGCGGCATCAAATGGCTGTCCAGCGCCAACCTCGCGCTGGCCGGCGCGCTGCTGCTGGCGGTGCTGGCGCTGGGCCCGACCGCGTTCCTGTTCGACGTGTTCACCAACGCGCTGGGCGGCTACCTGGACCGGCTCGTCGGCATGAGCCTGCGCATGTCGCCGTTCTCCGGCAGCGCCTGGGTCAGCGAGTGGACGATCTTCTACTGGGCCTGGTGGATCTCGTGGGCGCCGTTCGTGGGCAGCTTCATCGCCCGCGTGTCCTACGGCCGCACCATCCGCGAGTTCGTGGTCGGCACGGTGCTGGCGCCGAGCCTGCTGGGCTTCGCCTGGTTCGCGGTGTTCGGCGGCCTGGCGCTGTGGCAGCAACTGTTCGTGGCCGACCTGCAGCCGGTGCTGGAAAGCGGCTACGAGAACGTGCTGTTCGCCCTGTTCGGGCACCTGCCCGGCAGCACCGCCCTGAGCGCGGTGGCAGTGGCGCTGCTGGCGGTGTTCTTCGTCACCTCGGCCGACTCGGCGGTGCTGGTGCTGGCCAGCATGTCCGGCGACCAGTCCGGCGACCCGCCGCCGCTGCGGCGGATCGCCTGGGGCGTGGCGATCGCGGTGGTGGCCGCGGCCCTGCTGCTGGCCGGCGGCCTGGACGCGCTGCAGGGCCTGGTGACGATCTCGGCGCTGCCGTTCGCGCTGTTGCTGGTGCTGGTGATGCTGGCCCTGCAGCGCACGCTCGCGCATGCGCGGGCGGTGCGCCGGCGCCGCGCGCAGATGCTGCGCCACGCGCTGGAGCACTGGGTCTACGGGCCGCGCCAAGGCCGCGGCCCGGCGCCCCCGCCCTACTCCAGCGAGTAGCCGATGCGGAACCCGCCCCAGTGGCGCCCGTCCACGTACACCGGCACCGACAGGTCGAACATGATCTGGCCGGTGTCGCGGCGGTAGACCTGCAGCCGGTACGGGTCGGTGTGCGCGCCCACGCTGCGGCCGACGCGGTCGCCGAAGATGCGCTTGGTGCGGTTGCCGACCAGGTCCTTCTCGCGGTCGCCGGTCAGCGGCTGGCAATAGCGCTGGTTGTGGGTGGGCACGTAGCCGTCGGGGTTGGCGCTGATCGCGAACACGATCCACGGCTCGGCGTTGGCCACCGGCTCCTGCAGCGGCGGCAGGATGCGGTCGCACAGCGCGTCGAACGGGGTGCGGTACTTGGGCGGGTCGATCCCGGGGATCTGCTTGTACTCGCGCGAGAACAGCGCCTCGGCACCGATCCGGCCCTCGGCCACCGCCGCGGCCAGGGCCATGCCGATGCGGCGCGCGCCGGCCTCGGCCAGTTCGCGCACGCGCGCATGCCTCGGCACCTGCATCGGGTCCGGCGGCAGCCGGAACAGGCCGACGCAGTCGTGCAGGGTGGCCACGCCCTGGCCCAGCGCCTCGCTCAGTTCGGCCACGTGCGCGGCGTGCTGCAGGTTGCTGTGGCCCAGTTCCACCACCTGCTCCACCGCGCGGTCGATCGCCAGCACCTCCTCGCCCTGCGAGGCGATGCGCCGCGCCACCGATTCCATCGCCGCGCCGGCGCCCTGCAGGGACTGGCCGATGCCGGCCAGCATCTCCCCGGTATGGCGCGCCGACTCGGCGCTCTCGCCCAGCGCCTCGACCGTGCCGCCGACGATGGCGCGCACGTCGCGCGCGGCACTGGCGGCGCGCTCGGCCAGGCGCCGGATCTCGCTGGCGACCACGGCGAAGCCGCGCCCGGCCTCGCCGGCATGCGCGGCCTCGATCCCGGCGTTGATCGACAGGATGTTGGTCTGGAACGCGACCGAGTCGATCACCTCGATCACCTCGCCGGCGCGCGCCGCGCGTTCCTCCACCTGGCGCATCGCCGCGGCCAGGGCGCGCGCGGCCTCGCCGCCGCGCCGCGCGTCCTCGTCGGCGCGCACCGCCGCGGCGCGCACCTGCTCCAGTTCGCCGCGCACGTCGTCCAGGTCCTGGCGCAGCCGGCTGGTGGCCGCCAGCACCTGTTCCAGGGCCTCGGCCTGGGCGCGGGTCTGCGCCGCCAGCTCGTCGTTCTCGCCGACCACCTTGGGCACGTCCGCGGCCAGCTGCACCGACAGCGCCACCGCCTGGCGCACCGCCTCGGCGAGGTTGCCGAAGCCGGCGGCCAGGCGCCGCCCGGCCTCGCTCGCGGCCTGCGCAGGCGGCAGCTGCAGGGCCAGGTCGCAGCGGGCCAGGGCCTCGTTGACCGCCGCCAGCAGCTCGCGCGGCTGTTCGGCCCCGGCCAGCCGCTGCGCCAGCGGGGCCAGCAACGGATGGGTGACCGCCCCGCCGCCGGCGGCCATGCCGGCGGCCTCGCGCAGCAGCGTGGCGGTTTCGGCGTGCGGCAGCGAGGCGATCCAGCCCTCGCCATCGGCCTGGTAGCGCAGGCGCCGCGCAGGATCGTCGCCGGGCGCGGCCCACACCCCGGCGCCATCGGCCAGGTCGCCGCGCTGCAGGCCCCATAGCGGGCCTGCGGCCGGCACCGGCAGGGCGGTGTCCTCCAGCCCCAGCAGGTCCCGGGCGGTGCGGTTGGCGGCCACGATGCGGAGCCCGTCGTCCAGGCGCAGCAATGCAACCGGCGCATCGGGCAGCGCAGGCGCGCTGGCCTGCGTGTCCTGCTGCGTCGGCGACTCGATCGTCGACATGATTCCCCTCCTCTCCCTGTCCCGGATATCGGCCGCCGAGCGCAAGGCCTGAAGGCGGAAAGCACGGCGCCGCCGGCCCGGCCTGAACCAGTTCAGGGGAGCGCGCGCAACTGGCGTGCGTGGGCGGAGACGATTTCCAGGGTCGAACGGTCGCTGTCGAACAGGGAGAACAGGCCCTGCGCTTCCTGCGGCGGGTCGCCGGTGAACGGATCGCCTTCCTTCCACATCCAGTCCGGGTTGGAGGTGCGGCCGCGGCCGCCCCAGGCCCAGAAGTTGGAACCGGCAATCGGCGCCCCGGCGCGCGCATGCTGCAGCAGGCGCGCGTACACCGCCTGGTAGAAGCGGTCGCGTGCGGCCACCGGCGCGGCCGGGTCGTAGGAACCCTTGTCGCGGTTGAGGCCGAACTCCGACAGCACGATCGGCTTGCCCAGCCTGGCCGCCATTTCCACGTGGCGGTCGATGTACTCCAGCGACGCCTGCAGCCCGGCTTCCAGCCGCGCCGCCGGGTCGTGGTGGTCGATCCAGCCCCAGTTCGACGGCCACAGGTGGAACGTCAGGTAGTCGATGTGCGGCGAGGCATGCGCGATCAGGTAGTAGTCGTCCTCGCCCAGCGAACCCATGCGGCCCTCGCTGCCGGTGCTCACCAGTTGCCTGGGCGCCAGCTGGCGGATGAAGGCGGCGGTATCGTCCAGCCAGGCGCGGTAGGCCTGGAAATTGGCCGCGCCGGCGGCGTCGCTGCCCGGGCGCGGCTCGTTGGCCAGCTGCCAGGACATCACCGTTGGATCCTCGGCGTAGGCGATGCCGTTGACGCTGTTGCGGCGGGTGACGACGGTGCGGATCGCGTCGCGGTAGGCGGCCTGCGCCTCGGGCATGGCGTAGAAGCGCGCCGAATTCTGCATGAAGCCGTTCCAGTCGCCGGTCTCGTCCGGATCGAACACCGGTTCGCCGCTGAACCAGGACACGTATTGCGACATGCCGCCGGACCACTGCCAGAAGTTGTTGAGGTACAGCACCGCCTTCATGTCGCGCTTGCGCATCTCGTCCAGCAGCACGTCCAGGCCCTCCAGCAGGCGCTGGTCGTACTCGCCGGGTGCGACCATGAAGGCCGGGCGCACGCCGCGCCTGAAGCCGCTGGCCTCGCTCATCGCCAGCACGCGCAGGTTGTCGATGCCGGCGGCCTTGAGCTGGTCCAGCTCGGCGCGCAGCCGCTCGCGGTCGCCCACCCCATCGGGGGCGCCGAGGTAGGCGCCGTACCAGAAGTTGGCACCGGCAAAGCGGTAGGGCTTGCCGTCGAGCACGAAGCCGGTCCCGTCGACGCGCACGAAACCGGACGCTGCGGCCGGCGCCGGCAGGCACTGCAGTACCGCCAAAAGCACCGCGGCGGCGAACGCGAAGCGGCGGCCTGGCCGAGGTAACGATATCCCACGCATGCACTGCCCTCCTGGCTTGGGAAGGCGCATTAGACCCGGAACGGACGCGGCAGGCATGCTGCGGCCGCACAAGGGCGCCCGCGCCGGCACCGCCGGGCGGGCGCGTCCGAAGGCTCACCCCTCCAGCAGCTCGCGGTTGCGCACCGCGCCCTTGTCGGCGCTGGTGGCCAGCAGGGCATAGGCCTTCAGTGCGGTGCTGACCTTGCGCGCGCGCGGCTGCGCCGGGCGCCAGCCCTGCGCGTCCTGCTCGGCCCGGCGGCGCGCCAGTTCGGCCTCGTCCACCAGCAGCTGGATGCTGCGCGCGGGAATGTCGATGCGGATGCGGTCGCCGTCGCGCACCAGGCCGATGGTGCCGCCGGCCGCGGCCTCCGGCGAGGCATGGCCGATCGACAGGCCCGAGGTGCCGCCGGAGAAACGGCCGTCGGTCAGCAGCGCGCACTTCTTGCCCAGGCCCTTGGACTTCAGGTAGCTGGTCGGATAGAGCATCTCCTGCATGCCCGGGCCGCCCTTGGGCCCTTCGTAGCGGATCACCACCCCCTCGCCCGCCTGCCCCTCGTCACCGAGGATGCCCTTCACCGCCGCGTCCTGGCTCTCGTACACCCGCGCCGGGCCCTCGAACACCAGGATGGACTCGTCCACGCCCGCGGTCTTCACCACGCAGCCGTCGGCGGCGAGGTTGCCGTAAAGCACCGCCAGTCCGCCCTCGCTGGAGTAGGCGTGCTGCAGGTCGCGGATGCAGCCTTCGCTGCGGTCCAGGTCCAGCGACGGCCAGCGGGTGTCCTGGCTGAAGGCGACCTGGGTGGGGATCCCGGCCGGGCCGGCGCGGTAGAAGGTGTGCACGGCCTCATCGCTGGTGCGGGCCACGTCCCAGCGCTCGATCGCCTCGCCCAGGCTGGGCGCATGCACGGTCGGCACGTCGGTATGCACCAGTCCGCCGCGCGCCAGCTCGCCGAGGATGGCCATGATGCCGCCGGCGCGGTGCACGTCCTCGATGTGGTACTTCTGCGTGTTCGGCGCGACCTTGCACAGCTGCGGCACCTTGCGCGAGAGGCGGTCGATGTCGCGCAGGGTGAACGGCACCCCGGCCTCCTGCGCCGCGGCCAGCAGGTGCAGGATGGTGTTGGTCGAACCGCCCATGGCGATGTCCAGCGCCATCGCGTTCTCGAACGCCTCGAAGGTGGCGATGCCGCGCGGCAGCGCGCGCCCGTCGCCGCCGCCATACCAGCGGTGGCACAGCTCCACCGCGGTCACGCCGGCGCGCTTGAACAGGGCCTCGCGATCGGCATGGGTGGCGACCACGGTGCCGTTGCCCGGCAACGACAGGCCCAGCGCCTCGGTCAGGCAGTTCATCGAGTTGGCGGTGAACATGCCCGAGCACGAACCGCAGGTCGGGCAGGCGCTGCGCTCCACCGCCGCCACCTGTTCGTCGGTGGCGTTGGGATCGGCGGCCATCACCATCGCGTCGATCAGGTCCAGCTTGTGGTCGGCCAGGCGGGTCTTGCCCGCCTCCATCGGCCCGCCGGACACGAACACGGTGGGGATGTTGAGCCGCAGCGCGGCCATCAGCATGCCCGGGGTGATCTTGTCGCAGTTGGAGATGCACACCAGCGCGTCGGCGCAGTGCGCGTTGACCATGTACTCCACCGCGTCGGCGATCAGTTCGCGGCTGGGCAGCGAATAGAGCATGCCGTCGTGGCCCATGGCGATGCCGTCGTCGACGGCGATCGTGTTGAACTCCTTGGCCACGCCACCCACGCGCTCGATCTCGCGCGCCACCAGCTGGCCGAGGTCCTTGAGGTGGACGTGGCCGGGCACGAACTGGGTGAACGAGTTGGCGATGGCGACGATCGGCTTGTGGAAGTCGCCATCCTTCATCCCGGTGGCGCGCCACAGGGCGCGGGCACCGGCCATGTTGCGGCCGTGGGTGGAGGTGCGGGAGCGGTATTCGGGCATGGCTGTACGGGTGCTGGCGAAGGCGGGCGCGCATGCGCGGCGGGGTTGCCGGATGCGGACGGAGCGCGCGGGAGGTGCAACCGATTGTGATGCGTTTCCACGGTTGCATCTGCAACAGTAAAACGGCCACGGAAGGCGCTTGACAAGCCTGGAATCGGCGTGCTTTCCTGCGACCCATGCTGCATCGCCACACGACCACCGACGCCGACCTGCACGCAGCCGCGAACGCCGCGGTGTCGGTCCTCGTCCTCGTCCTTATTAGCTCGCCAACAGGTGCGGGACGAGCCGGCGTGTAGGCAACAGAAAGACGCCAGACCCTCAAAACCCCGCACCGGAAGGCGCGGGGTTTTTTGTTTCCACCTTGCACAAGGTTCCGTCCGGAAAGTTCTCAGCAGAAACGATCTCGTTCCGGCAAATTCCCAGGCTTCGCCTCCCCATCCACGCAACCGCACAGGACCACGCCATGACCAGCAGCACCTCCACCAAGATCGCGATCGTCGGCTACGGCAGCCAGGGCCGCGCGCACGCGCTGAACCTGCGCGATTCCGGCTTCGACGTGACCGTGGGCCTGCGCCCGGGCGGTCCGACCGAGGCCAAGGCCCAGGCGGACGGTTTCGTGGTCAAGAGCCCGGCCGAGGCGGTGAAGGACGCCGACCTGGTCGCCGTGCTGGTCCCGGACATGGTCCAGAAGAAGCTCTACGAGGAAGTCCTGCGCGACAACCTCAAGCAGGGCGCGGTGCTGCTGTTCGCCCACGGCCTGAACGTGCACTTCGGCATGATCACCCCGCGCGAGGACCTGGACGTGGTCCTGGTCGCGCCCAAGGGCCCGGGCGCCCTGGTCCGCCGCGAGTACGAGATCGGCCGCGGCGTGCCGTGCATCTATGCGGTGTACCAGGACAAGTCGGGCAAGGCCGAGGAATACGCCCTGGCCTACGCCGGCGGCCTGGGCGGCGCCCGCGCCAACCTGATCAAGACCACCTTCAAGGAAGAGACCGAGACCGACCTGTTCGGCGAGCAGGCCGTGCTGTGCGGCGGCGCCTCGTCCCTGGTGCAGGCCGGCTTCGAGACCCTGGTCGAGGCCGGCTACCAGCCGGAGATCGCCTACTACGAAGTCCTGCACGAGCTGAAGCTGATCGTCGACCTGTTCTACGAAGGCGGCATCACCCGCATGCTCGAGTTCATCTCCGAGACCGCCCAATACGGCGACTTCGTCTCCGGCCCGCGGGTGATCGACGCCTCGGTCAAGGCGCGCATGAAGGAAGTGCTGAAGGACATCCAGGACGGCACCTTCGTGCGCAACTGGCAGGCCGAGTACGACGCCGGCCTGCCGAACTACAGGAAGTTCCAGCAGGCCGACAAGGGCCATCCGATCGAGAAGGTCGGCCGCGAACTGCGCGCCAAGATGGTGTGGCTGCAGGGCAGCGCCCAGCCCGCCGAAGAACAAACCGCCAAGAAGACCGCCGCCGCATGAACGCCAACACCCCCACAGCGACGGCGGCCGGGCTGCGCAATGGCGCAGCCTGGGTCGCGCACGCGCTGGAGGCCGAGGGGGTCGACACCATCTTCGGCTATCCGGGCGGCGCGATCATGCCGTTCTACGACGCCCTGGTGGATTCGGGGCTGCGCCACATCCTGGTCCGCCACGAGCAGGGAGCGGCCTTGGCGGCCAACGGTTACGCCCGCGCCTCCGGCAAGGTCGGCGTATGCGTGGCCACCTCCGGGCCCGGCGCCTCGAACCTGGTCACCGGCATCGCCGACGCGATGCTGGATTCGGTGCCGATGGTGTGCCTGACCGGCCAGGTGCCGACGTCGCTGCTGGGGACCGATGCGTTCCAGGAGCTGGACGTGTTCGGCATGACCATGCCGATCGTCAAGCACAGCTTCCTGGTGCGCAGCGTGGACGAGCTGCCGCACGTAATGGCCGAGGCCTTCCGCATCGCCCGCGAAGGCCGCCCGGGCCCGGTCCTGGTCGACCTGCCCAAGGACGTCCAGGTCGGCGCCGCCACCCACCTGCCGGCGCACGTGCCGGCCCCGGTGCAGGCGCCGCCCCCGCCGCCGGATGCGACCCTGGCCGAGGCCATCGCTGCGATCGCCGCGGCCGAAAAGCCGGTGATCTACGGCGGTGGCGGCATCGGCATCTGCGATGCGGTGGACGAGTTCCGCCAGTTCGTCGAGGCCACCGGCATCCCGACCGTGCTGACCCTGCGCGGCCTGGGCGCCCTGCCCGGCAACCACCCGCAGTTCCTGGGCATGCTGGGCATGCACGGCACCCGCGCCGCCAACATCGCGGTGCAGGAGTGCGACCTGCTGGTGGTGGTTGGCGCCCGCTTCGACGACCGCGCCACCGGCAAGCTGTCCGAGTTCGCGCCGTTCGCGCGGGTGGTCCACCTGGACGCGGATGCCTACGAGATCTCCAAGCTGCGCACCGCCGACATCGCCCTGCCCGGCGACCTGGCCGCGGGCCTGCGCGCCCTGGCCGCGGCGCGCAGCACCGCCGGCGAATGGCGCCAGCGCTGCACCGCCCTGCGCGAGAAACATGCCCCGCGCTACGACGCACCCGGCACCGACATCTACGCCCCGGCGCTGCTGAAGCGGGTCAGCGAACTGTGCCCGGACGCGATCATCACCGCCGACGTGGGCCAGCACCAGATGTGGGTGGCGCAGCACTGCCGCTTCAGCCATCCGCGCAACCACCTGACCTCCGGCGCGCTGGGCACCATGGGCTTCGGCCTGCCGGCGGCGATGGGCGCGCAGTTCGCCTTCCCCGACCGCCCGGTGGTCCTGGTCAACGGCGACGGCGGCTTCATGATGAACGTGCAGGAGCTGGTCACCATCGCCCGCTGCAAGCTGCCGGTGAAGATCATCCTGCTGGACAACAGCGCCCTGGGCATGGTCCGGCAGTGGCAGGAACTGTTCTTCGACAAGCGCTACAGCGAGATCGACCTGTCCGACAACCCGGACTTCGCCGCCCTGGCCCAGGTGTGCGGCATCCCGGCCTCGCGCATCGAGCAGCGCTCGCAGGTCGAGGACGCGCTGGCGGCGCTGCTGTCCGCACCCGGCCCGGGCCTGCTGCACGTGAAGATCGACGCCAGGGCCAACGTCTGGCCGCTGGTCCCCGCCGGGCAGGCCAACAGCCACATGCTGGACGCCAACCCCAACGAACAGAAGGCAGAGTCAGCTCATGCACTACCGGCTTGACCTGGTGCTGAAGCCCGTGGAGGGCGCGCTGGTGCGCGTGATCGGCATGACCGAGCGCCGCGGCTTCGCGCCGCGCGCGATCCAGGGCTTCCCCGACGCCGCCGACGGGCGCTGGCGCCTGCAGATGGTGGTCAACAGCGGCGGGCGCACGGCCGAGACCCTGCGCCGCCAGCTGCAGAAGGTGTACGACTGCGAATCGGTGCAGATCTCGCCGGTCGACGGCCCGCTGCCCGGCGAAGCCGGCGTCGGCCACGGAGGCGCGCCATGAACGCGCGCGCAGCCGCCCGTTCCGCCGTCGTCCCCGTGGAGGCGACGGTGCGGAGGTGCCTTCTCGGAAATCGCACGGAGCGCCGCGGCGATGCCTGATACCGGCCGCACCAGCGCAGGAGAAGCGGACGTCGGCGTGGCCGACGTACTGGCCGCGCAGTCGCGCCTGCGCCGGTTCCTGCCGGTGACGCCGATGCACCACGCCGAGCGCTTCGGGGTGATGCTCAAGCTGGAGAACCTGCAGCGCACCGGCTCCTACAAGGTGCGCGGCGCGCTCAACGCGATGCTGGCCGCGCGCGAGCGCGGCGACGACCGCCCGGTGATCTGCGCCTCCGCCGGCAACCACGCCCAGGGCGTGGCCTGGGCCGCCTACCGCCTTGGCGTGCAGGCGATCACGGTGATGCCGCACGGCGCGCCGCAGACCAAGATCGCCGGCGTCACCCACTGGGGCGCCACCGTGCGCCAGCACGGCGACAGCTACGACGAGGCCTACGCCTTCGCCCGGCAGCTGGCCGAGCAGTACGGCTACCGCTTCCTGTCCGCGTTCGACGACCCGGACGTGATCGCCGGCCAGGGCACGATCGGGATCGAGATCGCGCCGCACGCCCCGGACGTGGTGATCGTGCCGATCGGCGGCGGCGGGCTGGCCTCCGGCGTGGCCCTGGCGCTGAAGTCGCAGGGCGTGCGCGTGGTCGGCGCCCAGGTCGAGGGCGTGGATTCCATGGCCCGCGCGATCCGCGGCGACCTGCGCGAGATCGACCCCGCCAGGTCGCTGGCCGACGGCGTCCGGGTGAAGGTGCCCGGGTTCCTGACCCGGCGCCTGTGCGCGCGCCTGCTGGACGACGTGGTGATCGTGCGCGAGGCCGAACTGCGCGAGACCCTGGTCCGGCTGGCGCTGGAAGAGAACCTGATCGCCGAGGGCGCCGGTGCCCTGGCCCTGGCCGCCGGCCGCCGCGTGGCCGGGCGTCGCAAGTGCGCCGTGGTCTCCGGCGGCAACATCGACGCGGCCACCCTCGCCCAGCTGCTGTCCGAGGTCCGCCCGCGGCCGCCGCGCAAGCCGCGCCGGCGCAGCCGCGGCCCGGAACCGGCCGCCGCCGCGGGGGATGGTGCGGCGCGCAAACCGATCCCCGTGGCAAAGCGCCGCCCAGCCGCTAACCTGTCCCCCACCACCACCGTTTCCGTCCCAATGGCGCCCATCGCGCCGCAGCCCGTCGAAGAGGAGTTCACCTGGTGAACGCGCAACAGTCCCAAGCCCAAACCCAGGTCTCCCAGGCCCGCATCCGGGTGTTCGATACCACCCTGCGCGACGGCGAGCAGTCCCCCGGCTGCAGCATGACCCCGCCGCAGAAGCTGGTCATGGCCCGCGCACTGGCCGAACTGGGTGCGGACGTGATCGAGACCGGCTTCCCGGCCAGCTCGCAGTCCGACCGCGAGGCCATGGCCCTGATCGCCCGCGAGATCCGCGAGCCGGTGCTGGCCGTGCTCTCGCGCTGCCTGCAGGCGGACATCGACACCTCCCTGCGCGCGCTGGAGGCCGCCGCGCGCCCGCGCCTGCACGTGTTCCTGTCCACCAGCCCGCTGCACCGCGAGCACAAGCTGCGCATGAGCCGCCAGCAGGTGCTGGACCGGGTGGTCGAGAGCATCCGCTACGCCAAGGGCCACATCGACGACATCGAGTTCTCCACCGAGGACGGCACCCGCACCGAGGAGGACTTCCTGCACGAGGTCGTGGCCGCGGCGATCGAGGCCGGCGCCACCACCATCAACATCCCCGACACGGTCGGCTTCACCACCCCGGAGGAGATCCGCGGCATCTTCCAGCGCCTGATCGCGCAGGTGCCGGGCGCTGACAAGGTCATCTTCAGCGCGCACTGCCACAACGACCTGGGCCTGGCCGTGGCCAACACCCTGGCCGCGATCGAGGGCGGCGCGCGCCAGGTCGAGTGCACCGTCAATGGCATCGGCGAGCGCGCCGGCAATTGCGCGCTGGAGGAGATCGTGATGGCGCTGAAGGTGCGCAACGCGTTCTTCGAGGCCGACACCGGCATCGACACCCGCCGCCTGGTGCCGACCTCGCAGCTGCTGCAGCGCCTGATCGGCATGCCGGTCCAGCGCAACAAGGCGGTGGTCGGCAGCAATGCCTTCGCCCACGAGTCGGGCATCCACCAGCACGGCATGCTGCGCCACCGCGGCACCTACGAGATCATGCGCCCGCAGGACGTGGGCTGGCCGGACACCCAGATGGTGCTGGGCCGCCACAGCGGCCGCGCCGCGGTCGAGCAGCGCCTGCGCGCGCTGGGCTACTACCTGGAGGAGGCGGAGCTGGACCTGGTGTTCGCCGACTTCAAGGCGCTGTGCGAGCAGCAGCGCGTGGTCACCGACGCCGACCTGCAGGCGCTGATGCAGGACACCGGCGACGGCGAGGGCTACCGCCTGGCCTCGATGACGGTCAGCGACGCCGGCCAGCGCGCCAGCGCCACCGTCGAGCTGTCCGACCCGGATGGCCGCCGCGTGGCCGAGACCGCCGAGGGCGACGGCCCGGTGGACGCGCTGTTCGCCGCGCTGTCGGCCGCCACCGGCGTGCAGCTGAGCCTGGAGAGCTACCAGGTGCACAGCGTCGGCCTGGGCACCGATGCCCGCGGCGAAGCCAGCCTCAGCGTGCGCCACGGCGAGGACGAATACGAAGGCACCGGCACCAGCCGCGACATCATCGAGGCCAGCGCGCTGGCCTGGCTGGACGTGGCCAACCGCCTGCTGCGCCAGCGCCGTGCCGCGGGGAACAGCGAGCAGCTGGCCACCGCCTGATCCGATGCAGACCCGGCCGGCCGCCGGTGGGGAGCC
>NZ_ALIP01000087.1:0-3391 GCF_000283075.1 Pseudoxanthomonas sp. GW2 | reverse complement strand
CGGCCCTGGCCAGCGACCGCAATCCCGCCGGCAACAGCTTCGGCAGCTGGATCCGGCGCCAGCCGCACCTGCTGCGCCAGGCCACGCCCGCGGCCGGCGGCGGCAGCGGCGATGGCAGGCGCGGCGACAACGGCACCGACAACGGCACCGGCACGCAGGTGTCGCCTGCCCCGCCTGCCGGGCCCGGCGGGGACGCGCCCGCCGCCCCGGTGTCCCCCGGACCCGCGCCCGACCAGGAGGGAGGCGACCCATGAGGGATTTCCTGCGCTGGCTGCTGGACCTGGCCGGGCGCTTCGTGCGCACCCTGGACTGGCCGCTGTGCCTGGCCCTGGCCGGGCTGATGGCGTTCGGCCTGGCGGTGCTGTACAGCGCCGGCGGCCCCTCCGGCGGCGCCGCGCTGGTCAAGGCCCAGGGCGCGCGCTTCGCCCTGGGCGTGCTGGCGATGTGGGCGCTGTCGCGGGTCTCGGTGATCCGCCTGCGTGCCTGGTCGCCGATCGTGTACGCGCTGTCGCTGCTGCCGCTGCTGGCGGTGCTGCTGGTGGGCACCGGCAAGCACGGCCGGCACTGGCTCAACCTCGGCGTGTTCTACCTGCAGCCCTCGGAGCTGCTGAAGATCGCCCTGCCGATGATGGTCGCCTGGTACCTGCACTCGCGGCCCCTGCCGCCGCGGGTACCGACGGTGCTGGCCACCGGCGTGCTGATCGCGGTGCCGACCGGGCTGATCCTGCTGCAGCCGGACTTCGGCACGGCGATGCTGATCGCCAGCAGCGGCGTGTTCGCCCTGCTGCTGGCCGGCCTGCCGTGGTGGTGGGTCGGGGTCGGCATCGGCGGCGTGGCCGCGGTGGCGCCGGTGGCCTGGTTCTGGCTGCTGCGGCCGTACCAGAAGGACCGGATCCTGACCTTCCTCGATCCGGAGCGCGATCCGCTGGGAGCCGGCTGGAACATCATCCAGTCCAAGATCGCGATCGGTTCCGGCGGCCTCACCGGCAAGGGCTGGGGCGAGGGCAGCCAGTCGCACCTGAACTTCATCCCCGAGCAGACCACCGACTTCGCCTTCGCCGTGCTCAGCGAGGAGTTCGGCTGGATCGGCGTGGCCACCATGCTGGCCCTGTACCTGTTCGTGATCGGGCGCTGCCTGTGGATCGCGGCGCAGGCGCGCGACGGCTACTCGCGGCTGCTGGCCGGCTCGCTGGGCCTGGCCTTCTTCGTCTACGTGCTGGTCAACGGCGGCATGGTCTCCGGCCTGCTGCCGGTGGTCGGCGTGCCGATGCCGCTGCTGAGCTATGGCGGCACCTCGGCGGTGTCGCTGCTGGCCGGGCTGGGGCTGGTGATGGCGGTGCGCAGCCACCGTCCGGTCCATGCCTGGCACTGAAGCGGGAAATCCCAATGCCTGCGCGGCCTTGCGCGCGCATGCTAATCTGCCTTCGATGACCAGGAAGCCCGCAATGCGCGGCCGTGTGCTGACCGGCCTGATCCTCGCCGGACTGCTGGGCTGCACGCCCCGCGCCGGCGTCGTGTCCCAGAACCCGCCGGACGCGGTCCCGGTGGCCGCCACGTCCACGCCGGCCGAGGCCCGGCCCGAGGCCCCGGCCGCCGCGCCGGTGGACCTCACCCCGGTGCCGTTCGAGCTGGCGCGCGCGCGCTTCGTCGCCCAGACCAGCGAGCGCTACGGCATTCCCGCCGCCGAGATCGAGGCCACCCTGGCCCGGGCGAACTTCCTCGACAGCGTGGTCGCGGCGATGTCGCGGCCGGCCGAGCGGGTCAAGCCCTGGCACGAGTACCGGCCGATGTTCATCAGCCAGGCCCGGATCGACGGTGGCCGCCGCTTCCTCGAACAGCACCGGGCGAAGCTGGCGAAGGTGGAGGCCGAAACCGGCGTGCCGGCCGAGGTGATCGTGGCGATCATCGGCGTGGAGACCAGCTACGGCGCCAACACCGGCCGCTATTCGGTGCTCGACGCGCTGTACACCCTGGCCTTCCGCTACCCGCGCAGCGGCGACCCGGCCAAGCTCGAGCGCGAGGTGCGGCGCGAGCTGTTCTTCCGCGAGGAACTGGCGCAGCTGTTCGCGCTGGGCCGCGAGGAAAAGCTCGACATCGCCGCGCTCAAGGGCAGCTACGCCGGCGCCATGGGCATGGGCCAGTTCATGCCCTCCAGCTACCGCGAGTACGCGGTGGACGGCGACGGCGACGGCCGCCGCGACCTGTTCGGCAGCCTCGACGACGTGTTCGCCTCGGTCGCCAACTACTTCGTGGAGAAGGGCGGCTGGGTGCGCGGCGGCCTGGTCGCGGTGCCGGCCACCCTGGAGCCGGGGCGCGAGCCGTTCGAGCCGTCCGAGTGGGCGCCCACCCACAGCCTGGCCGAGCTGGCCGCGCGCGGCTACACCCCGCAGGCGCCGGTGCCGGCCGGCGCCACCGCCACCCCGGTCAGCCTGGCCGGCAGCAACGGCCCGCAGTACTGGCTGGGCTTCCAGAACTACTACGCGATCACCCGCTACAACATCTCCAAGATGTACGCGATGGCGGTGTTCCAGCTGTCGGAGGCGATCGCCGGGCGGGAGATCCCGCCGGCATGACCCGGCGCCGGGCCCGGACCCTGGGGCTGCGCGCCGCCATGGTGCTGGCCGCGCTTGCGCTGGCCGCCTGCGGCAGCGCGCCGAAGAAGCCTGCGGCCCCGTCCACGGGCAGGGCCGGCGGCGCGCCCGCGGGCGCCGCGCCGGCCGGCGACTGCGCCGGGGTCTACTACCCGCCGGCGCAGGAGGACCCGTCCACCCGCGGCCACTACACGGCCGGTGGGCTGTACAAGCCCGGGGTGCCTGACCGGCTCCCCGACCACCTGCCCAACGTCGACTGCATCCCCGAGCCGGTGGTGACCGACGAGCCGCGCTCGCCGGTCGGCAACCGCTCGCCGTACACGGTGCTGGGCAAGCAGTACAAGGTGCTGGACCGTCCGCACGGCTACGTCGAGCAGGGCATCGCCTCCTACTACGGCGCCAAGTTCCACGGCCGCCGCACCTCGAACATGGAGGTGTACGACATGTACGCCTTCACCGCCGCGCACAAGACCCTGCCGCTGCCCAGCTTCGCCCGCGTCACCAACCTGGACAACGGCAAGTCGGTGGTGGTGCGGGTCAACGACCGCGGCCCGTTCCACGAGGGCCGGGTGATCGACCTCAGCTACGCCGCGGCGGTCAAGCTGGGCATCCATCCGCGCGGTACCGGGCGGGTCGAGGTGCGCGCGCTGGTCCCGGGCGAGGACGACGGCACCCGTTACGCCGGCCGCGCCGCCACCCCCGCTGCGCGCCCGGCCACGCCCGCGCCGGTGCAGACCGCGCCGGCCACCCCGGCCACCGCCCTGGACCAGCTGGTGCAGGCGCTGCCACCGGATCCGCCG
>NZ_ALIP01000086.1:0-20186 GCF_000283075.1 Pseudoxanthomonas sp. GW2 | reverse complement strand
CGCCGGCCGCGGGTCAGAAGCGGTAGTCGAAGCCGACCGAGAAGTAACGGCCGCGCAGGTCGTACTGGGTGAAGTCGTATGGCGCGCGGATACCCGGGAACGAGGCGTCGTGCGGCGGTTCCTCGTCCAGCAGGTTCTGCAGCTTGGCGTAAAGGGTCAGCTTCTCGATGCCCTTCCAGGCCAGGTACAGGTCGAACTGGTCGTAGCTGGCCACCCGCGCCTGCTCGGTGCTGCGGGTCTGGGCGTAACCACTGGTGTGGTACCAGGTCAGCGCGGCGCTGTAGTCGCTGTAGTTCCAGTCCAGGGTGGTGGTGAGCTTGCCGCGCGGCAGGGTGAAACTGACGTTGCTGCCGGCGTAGTCGACCAGCGGGCCACCGGCGGTGTTCTGGCGGCGGTACTCCAGCACGTGGGTGTACACGCCCGATACCCCGAAGTCGCCGGCGGTGGCCGAGCGCCAGCGTTGGCGCAGTTCCACGTCGATGCCGGAGGTCTCCAGCTCGGTGAGGTTCTGGTAGCGGTTGTAGACCGCCAGCAGCTTGCCGCGCGCGTCGCGGACCACGTCGGCCGGGTCGTTGCGCTGGACGATGCTGGCGCTGTTGCTGGTGCCGATCAGGTGGTCCAGCTCCACCCGGTACCAGTCCAGGCTCAGGCTGGTGTCGGCCCAGGGCGAGAGCACGATGCCGGCGTTGAAGCTGCGGGTGCGCTCGGGGCGAAGGCCGGTATTGCCCACGGTGAAGAACGTCGGGCTCTGGCGCGAGCCGGGGATGTCCGGGTCGTACGGGTCCACCACCGAGCCGTAGGAGATGTTGGTGCTGGCCGCATTCTCCGACAGCGAGGGCGCGCGGAACCCGCGCGAGGCGGCAGCGCGCACCAGCAGCGCGTCCAGCGGCTGCCAGCGCAGGCTGGCCTTGGGCGAGAACGCGTCGCCGAAGTCGCTGTAGTGATCGCCGCGCCCGGCCAGCTGCAGCTCCAGGCGCTGGTGCAACGGCAGGTTGAACTCGGCGTACACCGCGGTCACCTCGCGATCGCCGTCCACCTCGGCGATCGCCGGGCGGACCTGCAAGCCGGCGTCGATCTGCCAGGGATTGCGCGATACCAGCGACTCGCGGCGCCATTCCACGCCCGCTGCAAACCCCACCTCGCCGGCGGGCAGCTCGAACAGGTGGCCGACGATGCGGGCATCCACGCCGCCCAGGCGCGAATCCGCCGGGCGCACGGTGCTGAGGTTGATCGCATCCAGCACCGCCTGCGGCGTGGCCGCCGGGTCGTGCAGGTTGTAGCTGCCGTCGGCCAGCGCGTCGAACAGCGCCCAGCGGTTGGCGAAGCCGCCGGCCACCCGCTCGTCCTCCTTGCTGCGCGCAAGGAAGCCGGCCGCCTCCCACTCCCAGTCGCCGAGCGTGCCGCGCACGCCGCCGACCACGCGGTAGGCATCGGAGCGGTTGGTCTTGATCGAGCGGCCGACGTTGAAGAAGGTGTACTCGATCGGGGTGTCCACCCCATAGGGGTTGTAGGGATTGCCCGCCGGCAGCACGTTGGGCACCGGCTCGGCCAGGCCGGTATCCGCGTTGAGCGCGAAGCGTCCGCCCTCCAGGGTGAAGAACGGGCTGTTGCCGAACCAGGACGTGCCGCGGACGTAGCTGTACAGCGCCTCGCCGAACACCTCCACGTTGTCGCTCACCCGCCAGGTGGCGTTGGCATACCCCTGCAGGCGCTCGGTGGCGGGGATCAGCGTGGTGTACGGGGCCAGGTTGAAGCCGCAGGTATCGCCGCGCAGGCCGTCGATCGGTGCGCTGGGCACCAGGGTCGTGCCCTGCGGGCAGTTGCCATCGGCATCCAGCAGCGGCACCGACACGCCGCCGACCAGGAAGCGCGCGCCCTTGGCCGACCAGCCGTTCCAGCGTCCGCCGGGGCCGGAATAGATGCCGGAGCGGGTCAGCTCACGCTGGTCCTGGTCCAGGCGCTCGCGCTTGTAGTAGTCCAGGCTGTAGAGGACGTTGAAGCGGTCGCGGTCGAGGTCGCCGAAGCCACCGATCAGCTTGGCCTGGCGCTCGTCCAGCCCGCCCTCGTCGGAGGTGCCGATGCGGCCGCCGATGTCCAGGCCCTCGAAGTTCTGCCGGGTGATGATGTTGACCACGCCGGCCACCGCATCGGAGCCGTATACGGCCGAGGCGCCGTCCTTCAGCACTTCGATCCGCTCCACCGCCACCAGCGGCAGCGCATTGAGGTTGACGAAGGTGTCGGACAGGCCGTTGGCCGGGAAACCGTAGTTGGCCAGGCGACGGCCGTTGAGCAACACCAGGGTGTTCTTCTGCGACAGGCCGCGCAGGCCGATGCCGGCCGAGCCGGACGCCCAGCCGCTGTTGGAAGTCTCGTTGCTGGCGTTGCCGGTATTGGCCGAGATCGAGCGCAGCAGGTCGGCGACGGTGGCCTTGCCCGAGACCTCCAGCTGCTCGCGGCCAATCACCTGGACCGGGTTGGGCCCTTCGGCGTCGGCGCGGCGCAGGTTGGAGCCGGTGACCACGACGGTGGCAAGGGTGCGGCTGTCGCCGCCGGCGGCCTCTTCGGCGCGGGCAATTTCAGGAACGAGCGGAAGCGCGGCCGCAACGGCAGCCGCCAGGATGGCGTGACGGAGCATGGGGGCTGGAGCGGTTGGTTGGGACCGCTCCATTGAGCCACGCGCGCCTATTCATTGATAAATAAGCGTTAATTATTGGCTTATGACCTGTCGTCAGCGCTGATGGCGGAATGGAACCAGCAGGCGCGCCGGGCTTGCGCCGCGTCACGTTCGCCGCAGGGAGCCTGCGGAGCGGATCGTGTTTCAGGCTGGCGCGCGCCCGCTGGGTGCAACCGAATGGGCGATGCACCACTGTGCCGCGTAGTAGGTGGCGAGGATGAAGAGCATCGCCAGCGGCAGGCCGCCGCCGAAGCGGTCCCAGGCCAGCAGGCTGTCACTGAGCACGAACAGCATGCCGCCCAGCGCTGCCGCACGCGCCGGTGCGGCCAGCCGCCGGTCGTGGCGCAGGCTCCAGGCACGGGCCGTGGCAAGCCCGGCCATCAGCATCAGCACGCCGACATAGACCAGCACCGCGACGCGCAGCGCCGCCGGCACACTGGGCAGCAGCAGGACCAGGTTGCAGCCGGCGAATGCCATATAGGCCAGCAATCCCAGTACGCGGGGAACCGTACCTGCGCCAGGAAAGAAGGCGACGATGTAGCAAAGGTGCGCAAGCAGGAATGCCACCAGCCCCGGCACGAACAGGTCCTGCGGCAGCATCAGGAAGACATCGCCCGCCAGCGAGCACGCCAGGCCGGCCAGCACCGCCGCCCGGTAGCGCGCGGATACCGGCGGCGCGGCGCGCATCGCGTAAACAGCAATAAGCACGGTGGCCAGCGGCTTGCAGGCGTAGTGCAGCAGGCGGAATCCGTCGTCCAGCAACGCTCCGGCAATCGCGCCGGCGGCCAGGATGGCGACCGCGGCGCCGGTGGCGCGAAAGCGTGGATCCATCAGCTGCCTGTCCTGTGCGATCGGGGGCGCCATCGTAGCCCGGGCCCGCCGCTGCCACTCCTGCGGATGGTCACGCGCGGCATCGCCCGATCCGCCAGGCATCCGGCATCAATGCGGAGGAGAGCCCCTGCGCGTTCAGAGGGGCGACAGCCCATGCGCCGGATCGGCGCAGACCGTCAGACGACCATCCTCCTCCAGCGCACCGGCCGCCCGTACCCGCATGCCCGGGGCCAGCGCATCGACTTCCACCGGCGCCGCCTTGCACAGGTTCCAGCGCGCCGGCAGCTGCACCACCACCGGGCCGCGTCCGGGCACGTCCAGCTCGACCCGCGCGTGGCCGTCGTAGGCCCAGGGCGCGGTATCGATCGCGGCCACCGTGCCCTCGACCACCGTGGCGCCTCCGGCGGCAGGCGCCTCCCCGCGCGGCGCGGCGCACGCCACCACCGCCAGCAGCACGACAAGCGGGAACGCCAGGGAAAGACGGCCGGAGGATTGCTGCATGCCCCGCTCCACTCGATGGTCTGTCCGCAGCGTAGCCGATAGGCGTGGAGTCCGCATGACAGGATCGTTCCCGGCGACGAGTCAGGCAACTGAACAAAGGCCTTGGTATTGCGACTGAGGAAGGCCTTGCCGCGGCCAATATGGCTTTCACCCGCCTGCAGTGCGGGTACCAATGAGATTGATCACTGAGAACAGTGCGGGGTGATCGCTCAACCGACCTTGCTGACCATCAGCAGCGGATCAAGCAGGCTCGCCAGTCAAGAAGCTGCTGGGAGATCTTCCAGCACTCCTGCTTCTCTGGCCACTCGACGAGCTTCATCGGCACCCTTCCTCTCGCTGTAGCGATCGACCAGATAGGCGCTTCGCCCGCGAACCAGGAGCGTGAACTTGACCAGCTCCTCCATCACGTCCACCACCCGGTCGTAGAACGGAGAGGCGCGCATACGTCCCGCGTCGTCAAACTCCTGCCATGCCTTGGCGACCGAGGACTGGTTGGGAATCGTCACCATCCGCATCCACCGCCCCAGCACCCGCAGAGTGTTGACCACGTTGAACGACTGCGATCCGCCGCACACCTGCATCACCGCCAGCGTCCGCCCCTGGGTGGGACGCACGCTGCCATCCTCGAGGGGCAGCCAGTCAATCTGGTTCTTGAACACGCCGGTGATCGTGCCGTGGCGTTCGGGCGAAACCCAGACCTGACCTTCCGACCACTGCGACCATTCGCGCAGTTGCCGCACCTTCGGATGGTCTTTGCCAACGCTGTCCAGCAGCGGCAGATCGTGTGGATCGAACACCCGCGTTTCGGCGCCGAGGTGGCGCAAGATGCGCTCGGCCTCCAAGGCCAGCTTGCGGCTGTAGGACTGCGGCCGCAGCGAGCCGTACAGCAGGAGGATGCGCGGCGCCGGCTGGCCCGTGTCTGCACCGAGTGCGTCATGGCGAGGGCCGGGAAGCAGGTCGGCGGCCAGATGGGGGAGGTCGAGGAGCGCGGATGATTGCCGTTCGTTATTTATTCGACTATTCTAGAATGATGGAAACGAATCAGGCAATCGCTGCGCTGACGGCGCTGGGCCACGCCACCCGGCTGGCGATCTTCCGGTTGCTGGTCGAGGCCGGGCCCGACGGCCGCATGGCCGGTGAAATCGCGGAAGCGCTGGCCGTCCCCGGCGCAACCCTGTCCTTCCACCTGAAGGAACTCGTCCACGCCGGCCTGATCGGCAGCGAGAGCCGGGGGCGCAACGTCTGCTACCGCGCCAACTTCGAGGCCATGAACGCACTGGTCGCCTACCTGACCCACAACTGCTGCGCGGGCTCCTCGGACGAGAGCTGCCCCCCTGATGTCGCGGCCGCCTGCGCCTGTTGACCCCCTCCCACCTGTCACTCGAGGAACCGTCCCGATGAAGCGTCGCGTCCTTTTCCTGTGCACCGGCAACTCCGCGCGCAGCGTGCTGGCCGAGGCCACGCTCCGCGCCTGGGCCGGCCACCGCTTCGAGGTCTTCAGCGCCGGCAGCCAGCCGGCCGGCACGGTCAATCCCTGGGCGCTTGCCCAGCTGGCGGCCGAAGGCATTGCCACCGCAGGCCTGCGCAGCAAGTCCTGGGATGAGTTCACAACGCCGGACGCGGCACCGATGGATCTGGTGGTGACCGTCTGCGATTCGGCCGCGGCCGAAACCTGCCCCGTCGTGCTCGGGGACTTTCTCCGCGTACACTGGGGGCTTCCAGACCCGGCAGCCGTGGAAGGCGATGATGAGGACAAGCGGGAGGCATTCCGCCAGGCCCACCGCATCGTCAAGGCGCGCCTGCAGGCACTGCTGGCACTGCCGGCCGAGGTCTGGGACGACCGTGCCGCCCTGAAGGACTCGCTCGATCGCATCGGTTTCGTACAGCCTGAAGACGAGGCGTCCGTCCATGGCTGAGGCAACGCCCCGCATGGGGCTGTTCGAGCGTTACCTGACCCTGTGGGTGGCGTTGTGCATCGTGGTCGGCACCGGCTTGGGACATTTCATGCCGGGTGCGTTCGCAGCCCTCGGCGGCATGGAAGTCGCGAATGTCAACCTGCCGGTGGCCGCACTGATCTGGCTGATGATCATCCCCATGCTGCTGAAGGTCGACTTCGGCGCCATGCGGGAAGTGGGCAGGCACTGGCGCGGCATCGGCGTCACCCTGTTCGTCAACTGGGCGGTCAAGCCGTTCTCAATGGCCCTGCTGGGCTGGTTCTTCCTGCGGCATGTCTTCGCCGACTGGCTCCCGGCGGACCAGATCGACTCCTACATGGCAGGGCTGATCCTGCTGGCTGCCGCACCATGCACCGCAATGGTGTTCGTGTGGAGCAACCTGTGCCGTGGCGACGCGAACTTCACGCTCAGCCAAGTCGCGCTCAATGACGCGATCATGGTGGTGGCGTTCGCACCGCTGGTAGCCCTGCTGCTGGGGCTGTCGTCGATCACGGTACCTTGGGACACGCTGGCGCTGTCAGTCGGCCTCTACATCCTGGTGCCGGTCGCGGTCGCAGTCTTCCTCCGTCGCTGGTTGCTTGCACATGGCGGCGAGGCCCGGCTGGATCGGGTGCTCGCTCGTCTCGGGCCTGTCTCGCTGGTGGCACTGCTGGCGACGCTGGTGCTGCTGTTCGGCTTCCAGGGCAGGCAGATCGTCGAGCAGCCCCTGATCATCGCAATCCTGGCGGTGCCGATCCTGATCCAGGTCTACTTCAACTCCGGCCTGGCCTACCTGCTCAACCGCAGGCTGGGCGTCGCCCACTGCGTGGCGGGACCGTCGGCGCTGATTGGTGCCAGCAATTTCTTTGAGCTTGCGGTCGCTACGGCTGTGGCCCTCTTCGGCGTGCACTCGGGCGCGGCGCTGGCCACCGTGGTGGGCGTTCTGATCGAAGTGCCCGTGATGCTGTCGGTGGTCAAGATCGTCAACAACACTCGCCCGTGGTACGAGCGCGAGGTCCGGGCGCAGTAGACCTGGCGGCCGGCAGCCGTTCCGTCGAAGGGGATCAGTATCCGCCTCCAAGGAGGCATCGCCGCTGCCCGGTCAGAACCATCGTTCCCGGCGCTCGCCGGGAACGATGATCAGATCAACGAACTGCGTGCTTGCGCATCGAGTCGCCTTTCAACTCAATGGTGTGCTTGTTGTGCAGCAGGCGATCCAGGATGGCGTCGGCCGCCGTGGGCTCGCCCAGGTAGTCATGCCAGGTCTTCACCGGAAGCTGGGACGTGATCAGCACCGATCCTCCGGGAACGCGGTCGTCGATCACCTCCAGCAGGTGCTGTCGATCCCGGGCAGTGATCGGGGCGACGCCCCAATCATCCAGGATGAGCAACCTGGCCTTGCCCAGCTTCGTACGCAACGCCGGCAAGCTCCCATCCGAGTACGCGACCTCCATGTCCTCCATCAGTCGTGGCATGCGCTGGTAGCTGACCGACAATCCCTTTCGGGCAGCTTCGCGTCCCAGCGCGCAGCCAAGCCAGGTCTTGCCGGTGCCGGTGGGCCCGGTGATGACCACATGTTGGCCACGCTCGATCCACTGGCAGGTCAGGAGATCCATGACCTGGCGCTTGTCGATGCCACGCCGGGCAGAGAAGTCGATGTCCTCGGGCACCGCGCCAGGGGCTTTGAGCTTTGCAGATTTCAGCAGGCGGGTGACACGACGATTCTCCCGCGTCGCCAGCTCCGCATCCACGAGCAACCCGAACCGGTCGTCGAAGGACATGGACTGATAGGACGGACTGGCGAGCTGGAGCAGAACGAGCGCCACATCCAGGTCCTGCGCGAGGTGATGGCCTCGCTTGCCCTCCCCACCCGGCTCGGCTTCGCCATCCCACTGGCGTTCCAGCACTTCGTGCTGGTATCCCCCAGCGCCCGCATCGACCGTCCCAGGCACTTCGACACCCGCCGCGTGATCAAGGCCGACCAGCTGCGCAAGGCCATCTGGCGGGACGTGGACAACGAAAATCCGTTGCTGGGCATCCTGCGTACCGCCGCCAAGTTCGTGTCTTCCGACACCCTGGAAGCCGTGGCCCGCCAGCTGGCTGCGATGTACCAGCCGGCAGGCGACGGCGCATCCGCCCGGGACGCGCGGGTGGCCGCAACCCCGCCGCCGGTCGCGCAGGCCGTGGAAGCACCGCCCGTCGTCGAGGCGGCCGCTGCCCCGGTGTCGCCACCCCAGCCTGCCCTGCCGGCTTGCAAGTCCTGTGGCGGCCGCGAGGGACAGGTGTGCTACGGCAAGTTCGGGTACTACCTCAAGTGCAGCGCCTGCCAGACCAACACCGCCATCCGCTTCACCTGCCTCCCGGGGCATCATCCCCGCCTGCGCAAGTCGGGGCTGGAATTCTTCCGCGATTGCCCCGAGTGCGGGACCAGCGACCTGGTCCACCGCAACAAGGCGTAGCCTCCGCGCACCGACCCAGCTGGCGCCGCGGAACCGTTGCGGGAATCCATACGCGTCCGCGCGCCCCACTCACGGGCGGCCCTGGAAGGTGCGGTAATCCCGGTGCGTTGGGGCGGGCCCCTGCCTCGCTCCCGAGGCAGGGCCTGTCCTGGGCGCCGGACCCGGCGCCCCGCGCCAGCCCCCGGTCGATCCGGACACCCCGCGCCGTTCCAGGTGGCGCGCATCGCGCATTCATGCCCGCAGGCGGGCCTGGATGCATATTCCCTCCGCCCAGGATCGTGTCCGGCCCTGCCCCGGCAACGCGACCTCCTCGTGCATGTCGATCTGCCCGCCCTCCACCCGTCGCGGGAGTGCAGCCGATCCACAGAACCGCCCCGGGCATGCCGCCCGCGGCCACTCACCAAGGAGGAGACGTATGAAGATCGTGACCAGCCTCAGTTTCCGGGGGCAGTGCCGCGAGGCGTTCGAGTTCTATGCCAGGGTGCTTGGCGGCAAGATCACCAACGCCGTGCCCTATTCGATGAATCCCGAAGGGATGCAGTTGGACGAGCGCTACAAGGACTGGCTCATGCATGCCTGGCTGGACGTGGGCGACCAGTCGCTGATGGGCGCGGACATGGACCAGGAGTGGGCGCCCAACATCGACAAGCCCAAGAACGGCTTCGACGTGACCCTGCATACCGACAACATCGACGACGCCCGGCGCTGGTTCGAGCAGCTCTCCGAAGGGGGCCAGCAGACCATGCCCTTTGCCGAGACCTTCTGGTCGCCCGGCTTCGGTGCCTGCGTCGACAGGTTCGGCATCCCCTGGATGATCAATACCGTCCCGGGCCCGGGTTGGCAGCCGGCGTCCTGAGCGCGTTGTCCTGACCGGCCGGGCGGGGCCGCCCCGCCCCCGGGCATGCAGCAACCAGGCACTCGGCAACCGGTGGCGCCTGCGGGCGCACACGGGCGCCACGCGCCTTTCCCGGCGGGATCGCCGCCTCGCGTCCGGCACTGCTCGATGGGGAACCCCGCCTGGCTCCGGACCGGCAAGCAGCGCTCAGCCGGCGGCGGCCTCGCTGCCGGCAAGCATGATGTCCACCGCGGCGCTGCTGGCGGTTTCCAGCAGCGCCTCGAGGCTGGCCACCCCGGCCACGTCCTGCACCCCGGCCACCGCTGGCAGGTCCCAGGCGCGGGACACGCCCTGCCCGATCCGCCGCGCCCAGCGCTGCAGCAGTTCGGCCGTGGTGGTCGCGTCGGGGGCCTGGCATTGCAGGCGCGCGCAGGCGTCGCGCAGGGCCTGCACCACCATGATCGCGCCCAGGCCCTGCATCAGTGCCAACAGCTGCGCGGCAAACACCGCGTCGCGCCCGCGCCCGGAGGCGCTGCGCGCGACCAGCCCGGTTGCCAGTTCGGTGTGTTCCCACACGCGCTCGGGCAGGCTGCCGGTGGCACCGCCCTCCAGCCGCATCACCGGCTGCATCAGCGCCACCGCCACCAGCTGGCGCAGGCCCTCGGTCCCGACCAGCGCCACCGCGCGGTCCAGGCTCTCCACCATGGCGCTCTGCACGCGGTACATCGGGCTGTTGGCCAGGCGCAGCAGGTTGGCCGCCAGCGCCGGGTCGCGGCCGATCACCTCGGCGATCTGGCGCCCGGATGCGCGTTCGTCGTTGAGCAGGCCCAGCAGCTGCGGCAGCAGCTGCGGCCGGCGTGGCAGCCGGGCGCGTTCGTGCACCAGCTGCAGCAGGGCGACCTCGACCTCCGGCAGCAGCCGCGGATCGGGGGCCGGCGCCTGCGCCGGCAGGGCCATCGCCGCCAGGCGCACAGTCCAGTGCTCGCCGGCGTCGCCGGCCTCGTCCTGCGGCATGGAGAAGGTACCGGGCAGCCGCTCCGCGGCAACGGGCTCATGCGGACGACGGGCGTCGGGCACGCCTTGCGCGCGCTTGCGTCCGAACAGCCAGCCGATCCATCGCATGCTTTTCCCCTGTCTGCACCGGGCGTCCGCAGGCGCCCGCAAGCGCGCGATCTTACCGGAGACCACGGGCCGCGCGCGGCCCGCCAGCCTGCCGCCACGCCGCGCGTGGAGCACCGCAGTGGTTGTCGGCAGCGGGCGGCAAAACCTTATGCCTGCGGCTGCGCCAGCACGTAGTCCAGGGCGCCGCGGATGGCCGCCACCTGGGCGGCATTGCACTGCTCCGGGGTGGCCCTGGGGCTGTCCGGGTAGACCTCGGTGGTGGTCACGTAGGGCGCACCGGTGATGCCGGCGCAAAGCCCCAGCTCCACCAGCGGATAGGCGATCACGCCCGGCGCCAGCACCGGCGAGCCGATGATCCGGCCGTCCGCGTCGGCCGGGGCGATATGGGTGACCTTCGCCACCGCCCCGATCACTGCCTGCTGGAACTGCGGCTGCGGGTTGGCGCTGTCGTCCACCACGTAGAAGCCATCGGGGATGTGCCCGGGCTCGAACGGCTTGCCGTCGCGCGCGGCCAGCGCCGGGCGGAACTCGCTCTCGTCGCTGTCGGTGGTCTCGTGCAGGTCCACGTGCAGAAGGAAGCGGCCGCGCAGCGGCGCCACCAGTTCCATCAGCGCCGCCGACTCGCGCGCCGGGCTGGGCTGGCGGAAGGAACGGTTGGGATCGACCGCGTCGGGGTTCCAGCGGTGGATGCGCTCGTATCCCCACGGGCTGACGCAGGGCACGACCAGCAGGTTGATGCGGCCGGCGTAGGCCGCCGCGTGCTCGCGCGCGAACAGCAGCGCGCCCTGCACGCCGCTGGTCTCGTAGCCGTGCACGCCGCCGGTCACCAGCGCCACCGGCAGGCCGTCGTCCCAGCCGCGGCTGCGCAGCGCCAGCAGCGGGTAGCGCTCGCCGGCGTAATCCAGCATGCCGTACTCGAGTACGTCCCAGGCATCGGCCAGTGCGCGCACCGGCGCAACCACCTCGTCGGCATGGCTGCGCCGGCGGCGCTGCATCGCCAGCCACTGCGCCTTTTCCGCCGGGCCCCATGGCTGGCCGGGAATGCCGATCGGATGGAAACGTTGCAGGGTCATGGCGCTCACCAGCTGGGAAAGCGGCGATCCTACCAGTGGCGCGCCGCGCAGCATCGCCGCCGATTGCGTGGAATGCAGTGTTTTGCGTGCTGTTGTCTGCAGATCCGCCACCAGTTCGGCACGGATCGGCGATTTGCGCTATACTTCGCCGGCAATCCGGCAGTCCATCCATCCGCGTGCCCCCTGCCGCGCGCACCAGGCTTCCGGCACAGGCCGCGGCATCCGCGCCGGCCAGGGGCCGCTTCCAGGGCGTCGCCATCCTTATTCCGGTTCTCCACGCCCACCGGTATTCCGGTGCGGATATCGCGCTAGCGCGCACTCCCACTCCCTTCCCCGCGGGGACGACGTCCTGAGCGCGCGCGAGGCCGGCGCTGACTGCAGGCACTGCGATGCAGTGTGCTGCCGCCTGCCGGTCTTGCTGCTGCCGGGCGACCACGTACCCGCCCGGTTCATCGCCATCGACGACCACGGCCTGGAAACCATGGCCAAGGACGAGGACGGCTGGTGCGCGGCCATCGATCCGCTGCACCTGCGTTGCTCGATTTACCAGGACCGGCCCGCCATCTGCCGCCAGTTCGCGATGGGCGGCCGGGCCTGCCTGGACATCCGCGCCCGCTACCGCGACCAGCGGCAGCGCGGCATCCCGCTCACCCTCGACTGACCAAGGAGACGCACATGGCCGTCCGCAAGACCGCTCCCACGTCCACCAAGGGCCGCAAGCTCGCCGATACCGGCAAGGCCTCCAGCACCCTCACCCGCGAGCGCATCGCCCGCGACCTGGAGGCTTTCCGCAAGGCCGGCGGCCGCATCGAAGTGCTCGGCAACACCCCGGTGCTGACCAAGGTGGAAACGCCCGAGACCGCCAACCAGGCCAAGAAGAAGAAGGCGGCCTGAGGCCGCCCGGCGCCTGCACCCCTGCAGGCGCGTGCGCGCATGCAAGCGGGTGCCGGCGCCTGCGTGCACCCCTGCAGGCATGGCCTGCCCCGCGCACCACGGACGGGTGCGGTGGCGCCGCAAAGAAAAACGCCGGCCTTGGGGCCGGCGTTTTTCATGGCACGTCGCGAAGCGGTCAGGCGGCGACGCGGCCGGTCTGCTTCTCTTCGTCGGTGGCTTCGCGCACGTCGGTGATGCGCACGTCGAAGTGCAGGGTCTTGCCCGCCAGCGGGTGGTTGCCGTCGATGCGGACCTGGCGGTCGCCGACCGCGATCACGGTCACCAGCACCGGGCCCTGGCCGCCGTTGGCCTGGAACTGCATGCCCGGCTCGATGCGGTCGATGCCCTGGAACGCCTCACGCGGCACGTCCTGCACCAGGCCTTCGATGCGCTCGCCATAGGCCTCGGCCGGCGGCACGTCGACGGTCAGCGACTCGCCGGCACTACGGCCTTCCAGCGCCTTCTCCAGGCCGGGGATGATGTTGCCGCCGCCGTGGAAATAGCTGAGCGGATGGTCTTCCGGCGAACGGTCCAGGACCTGGCCTGCGTCGTCGGTGAGGATGTAGTGGAACGTGGCCACGCGGGCGGCGGCGATCTCCATGGAAGTGCTCCCTGGTATTGGAAAGGAAAGGGGGGTTGAAGTGGATGGCCGCAAGGACCGGTGGACTCACGGTGCCTCGGTTGCCGCCCACCTTAACGGCTGCGGCCGCGAAGCGCAAACCGCGCCGCGACGCGCATTCAGGCGGAGCCTCCCTTCCGCTTCCGGGCGCCGCCGCTCAGCCTGCCAGCAGGCGCTCCATGTCTTCGTCCTTCTCCCGCCACAGCCCGTTCATCCATTGCTGGAAACGGGCACGGAACGCGCGGTCTTCCTGGTAGTTGCCGGCGACCAGCTCGGGCGGGATGGGCAACTGCCGCACCTTGACCCGGACCATGCCGACGCGGTTGGCCATCAGGTCGACCATCGACGGACGCCCGTCCGGGTAGGCGATGGTGACGTCCAGGATCGAATGCAGGCCCTGCCCCATCGCGTCGATCACGAAGGCCACGCCGCCGGACTTGGGCTTGAGCAGGTGCCGGTACGGCGAGGCCTGCTGCGCGTGCTTGGCCTCGGTGAAACGGGTGCCCTCGACGAAGTTCATGATCGACACCGGGATGTCGCGGAACTTCCCGCAGGCCTTGCGCGTGGTCTCGATGTCGCGCCGCCCCAGCTCCGGGTTCTTCGCGATCTGGCGGCGGGTGTAGCGCCCCATGAACGGGAAATCCAGCGCCCACCACGCCAGGCCCAGCACCGGCACCCAGAACAGCGAGCGCTTGAGGAAGAAGCGCAGCAGCGGCACCTTGCGGTTGAACACCTTCTGCAACACCAGGATGTCGACCCAGCTCTGGTGGTTGGCCAGCACCAGGTAATGGCCGTCGCGGCGCAACTCGGCGGTGCCCTCGATCTCGAAGCGGGTGCGGGTAAAGGCACCCATCATCCAGGTGTTCACCGCGATCCAGCTCTCGGCCAGCCCGGTCAGCACCGGGTTGCAGGCGCGCCACACCGGCCGCAGCGGCAGTACCGCCTTGACCACGCCGGCCAGCAGCACGGGCACCGCATGCACCAGGGTGTTGAGGACGATCAGCAGCAGGATGGGCGGGACCCGCAACAACGGCATGGGGACACCGGAACAAGGGATGTGAAGGGCGCCGCAGCGTAGCAAATCGGCCCACCACCCGAGTGCCTGTTTGGCGTGCATGGCCCAGGCCGGGCCTGGTCCACGGCGCGGCTCGCCGTGCGCACGTTCGGAAAACCCTGACCCCAGGGGCCGGCAATTCCCGATGGTGCGGCCGCGGCGGCCCGGGCATGCTCGTCCCCTTGGCGCCCCCCGACGCCATCGCGCCGGTGCTTCCCCCGCTCCGGTGCACCACGGCCGCCCCCTGGCGGCCGTATTCTTTTCCGCGGCCTCCCGCCAGCGTGGCGGGGTCAGCCGGCCGCGCCCAGGGTGTCGATCAGGTCCTGCACCCGGAACGGCTTGCCCAGGTAGATCACCGAGTCCGGCAACGCCGGCAGCTGCGAGGTGGCGTAGCCGGACACCAGGATGGTGCGGCACCCGGGCCGCGCGGCCTGGGCGGCCTGCGCCACCTCCAGCCCGCTCATGCCGCCGGGCATGCTGATGTCGCTGATGACGAAGTCGAACCCGCCCTCCTGGTCCAGCAGCCGGCGCGCCTGGTGGCCGTCGTGGGCCTCGACCACGGCATAGCCGGCATCCTCCAGCGCCAGGCTGGTGACCATGCGCAGCAGCTCGTCGTCCTCCACGTAGAGCACCTTAGGCATCGGCGGCCTCCCCTGCAGGGATGGCCATGGTCACGCAGGTACCCTCGCCCGGCGCGCTCTCGATGAAGGCGAAGCCGCCGGACTGGCCGGCGAAGCCGAACACCTGGCTCAGGCCCAGGCCGCTGCCGCGGCCGACATCCTTGGTGGTGAAGAAAGGTTCCATGGCGCGCTGGCGCTCGTGCTCCTCCATTCCCGGGCCATCGTCGGCCACGGAGACATACAGGTAATCGCGGCCGGCCACGGCGCCTGGATGCAGCACCGGGTCGGGTCGGGTGATGCGGGTGGCGATGCGGATGGTGCCCGGCTGCTCCATTGCATCGCGCGCGTTGGCCACCAGGTTCACCAGCGCCGCTTCCAGCTGCTCGGCGTCGACCATGACCCGGGTGTCGGCCTCGGCCAGGTCGAACACGCACTGGGTGATCGGGCCGGCGGCGCGGCGGTAGACCTCGGCCGCGCTGCCAATCAGCGCGTTGACGTCGTGCAGCTCCGGTTCCAGGGACTGGCCGCGGGCGAAGGCCAGCATCTGCCGGGTCAGGCGCGCGCCGCGCGCGGCGGCCTGGCGCGCGGCGTCGACCAGCATCTCCCGGCGCCGCCCCTCCGCCGCCGGCAGCAGGTCCAGGCTGGCGGTGATGACCGCCAGCAGGTTGTTGAAGTCGTGGGCGATGCCCAGGGTGAGCTGGCCGACCGCGGCGATCTTCTGCGCCTGGGCCAGCGCCTGCTCGGCCTGGCGGCGCTGCGCGGCCGCCTGGTAGTGCTCGGTGATGTCGCGGGTGACCTTGGCGAAGCCGACCAGCCCGCCGTCGCGGTAGATCGCATCGATCACGATGTGCGCGCGGAAGCGGCTGCCGTCCTTGCGCACGCGCCAGCCTTCGGTCTCGTAGCGGCCCTCCTGGCTGGCGATGGCAAGCACCTGCTCCGGCACGCCGTGCTGGATTTCCTCCGGCGTGTAGAAACAGGAGAAATGCCGGCCGATCACCTCGCTGCCGGTGTAGCCCTTGATCCGCTCGCCGCCGGTGTTCCAGCTGAGGATCGTGCCGGAGGCATCCAGCAGGTAGATGGCGTAGTCGGTGACGCCCTGCAGCAGCAGGTGCTCGCCCTGCGGGCTCGCTGGCGCGCCGGCGTGTGTCATCGCGTGGTGCCGCTCATCGGACAAGTCCCCCTTTCCGGTCCGCAGGGCGTACGGGCCGGCAGAGGATGCCACCGGTGGACCGCCGATGCCATCGGCATGATGTGCTCCAGGCTGCATTTCCAGATTCATCGGATACTGAATACGTCACTTCGCATCGGCCCAGCGGGCCAGGTTCTGGCGGATCGCATCCATGCCGGCCCAGGGGTCCTTGCGCCGCCGGCGCAGCTTCTCCGGTACATCCTTGATCGTGTACAGGTCCGCGCGCGGCAACCGCGCCAGTTCGTTCCAGCCAATGGGCATGGCCACCGGCGCCCCGGGACGGGCGCGCAGCGAATACGAGGCCACCGCCGTGGCGCCGCGGCCGTTGCGCAGGTAGTCGACGAAGATCCTGCGGTTGCGGAAGCGCTTGGTTGCGGTGGCGACGAAGCGGTCCGGTTCGGACCTGGCCAGGGCATCGGCGAATCCGTGGGCGAAGCGCTTGGTCAGCTCCCAGTCGCAGCCCGGCGCCAGCGGCACCACCACGTGCAGGCCCTTGCCGCCGGTCACGCGCAAGAACGACTCCAGCTCCAGCGCTTCCAGCTGCCGCCGGATGTCGACCGCCGCCTTCTTCACCTCGGAAAACGGCACGTCCGGCCCGGGATCGAGGTCGAACACCACGCGGTCGGCGGAATCGGGGTTGTCGGCGTGCGCGCCCCATGGATGGAATTCCAGCGCGTTGAACTGCACCAGCTCCATCAGTGCGGCCGCATCCTCCACCACGAGGTAATGCGCGTTGGTGCCGCTCTCCTCCTTGAGCTTCACCGAGGCCACCCGTTCCAGCCCGGCGGTCAGATGCTTCTGGAAGAAGCAAGGCTTGCCGGTGCCGGAGGGACAGCGGATGACCGAAAGCGGGCGGCCGGCGATTTCCGGCAGCAGGTGGTCCATCACCGCCGTGTAGTAGTCCCACACGTCCTGCTTGGTGGCGCGGATATCGGGGAACAGCACCTTGGCGGGGCTGGAGAGCTTCGGCCAGTCCCGGGTCTGGGTGGCGGCCTTGCGCCGGCGGGCGGATGCCGGACTGGCCTTCGCCCCCGTGGCCGTGCCAGTGCGGGCCTTCGCCGAGGCGCGTGCCGGCGTGGCGGCGACTTTGCCTGCTGCCGTGGACTTCTTCGCAGCGGCCCTGGTCGCAGCTTGCGTGGCCTTCCCCGCTGCCGGCTTCGCCGCTTTTCTGGTGGCCGTCTTCTCCGCATTCTTGCGCGCGGGCGCCTTCTTCGCCGCCTTCCTGCCGCCCTTCGCTGCCATCGCCTCCTCCTCCGCGACGCCCGGACCGCGGTCGCTGTCGTACAGGTCGGCGATGTCCTTGTCCGGCCGCAGCGCCTTGAGCGAGGCCTGGCGCAGCAGCTCCTGCCCGCCGATGCCGCGGTAGAACACCTCCACCACCAGCCGCGGCGGCACCCAGGTGGCGCGGCGCAGCGCGGTGTCCATCGCCGGCACGAACGCGGTCGGCTTGCTGCCGGCGTCCTGCGCCAGCCGCGGCGCCAGTTCGCGCAGCTGCTCATCGCTGAAGCCGGTGCCCACCCGGCCGACGTAGCGCCAGCCATGCTCCGCATCCGGCCTGGCCAGCAGCAGCGAACCGAAGCCGGTGCGGCTGCCGCGCGGCGCGGTATAGCCGACGATGGCGAACTCGTCGCTGGCCAGCTGCTTGGTCTTGCGCCAGTCGTCGCCACGCCCGGGGCGGTAGGGCCGGTCCGCGCGCTTGGAAATGATGCCCTCGAAGCTGCGCTCCGCCGCCAGCGCCGCCGCCTGCGCACCGTCGCCGGGGATATGCGAACTGAGCGCCAGGTGCGCCGGCCCCTTCGCCAGCACCTCCTGCAGCAGTTGCTTGCGTTCCAGCAGCGGCGCCTCGCTGATGTCCACGCCGTCCACGTGCAGCAGGTCGAACAGCACGTAGGCCAGCACCCCGGGGCGCTCCCCGGACAGCGTGGCCTGCAGCAGGTTGAAGTCCTCGCGCGTGCCGCTGCCGGCGATCAGCTCGCCGTCCAGCGCCGCGCTGCGCAGGCCCAGCGCCTTGATGGCGTCGCGGATCTCCGGGATGCGGTCGGTCCATTCCAGCGCGTTGCGCGACCACAGCCGCACCTCGCCGTCGCGCACCGTGGCCAGGATCCGGTAGCCGTCCCACTTGATCTCGTGCAGCCACTGCTCCCCTTCCGGGGCGTTCTGGCCCAGCCGCGCCAGCTGCGGCTGGAACGGGCCCTCCGGCGCTTCGGCCGCGCGCGCGCCGGGCAGGGCCAGGGCGCGCTTCTTCCAGTCCTTGTGCCTGGCGCGCGGCGCTGGCACTTCCGCCAGGCGCTTGCGGGTGGGCTTGCCGCGGCCGGCGCGCCTGCGGTCCTCCTCCGGCGCAGGCGTGACCTCGGCCAGCAGGTCGTCGGCCTCCAGGCTCCCGGCCCAGGCGTCCTTGTCCTTGAACAGCAGCCACTGCGGCTGCCGTGCCGGCTTGCCGGAGCGCACCAGGTGCCAACCCCCCTTGAGCTTGCTGCCGTGCAGCTCGAAGCGCAGGTGGCCCTTGGCCAGCTGCTCCTCGGGATCGCCCTCGGTGGACCACACGCCATGGTCGAAGCGCGCCACGTGGCCGCCGCCATACTCGCCCCTGGGAATCTCGCCCTCGAAGCCGGCGTAGTCCAGCGGATGGTCCTCGACCTCCACCGCCATGCGCTTGACCGCCGGATCGTAGCTGGGCCCCTTGGGCACGGCCCAGCTCTTGAGGGCGTCGCCCACCTGCAGGCGGAAGTCGTAATGGCGGCGGCTGGCGTGGGGCAGCTGGACCACGAAGATCGGCCGCTGCCCGCGCGGCGCCGGCTTGCCGGGCTCCGGCTCGCGGGTGCGGTCGAAGCTGCGCTTGCGCTGGTAGTCGACCAGGCTCATGCCGGCCCGTCAGCGCCCCAGGTGGCGGCGCACCGCGTCGGCCGTGGACCCGACCGCGGCCACGGCCTCGCGCAGCTGCTGCTCGCTCACGCCGAGCGCCTCGGTCCAGTAACGGACCTCGTAGTCCTCGGAGAGGTTGATGCGGTCGCGGTCGGGCGAGCCGACCTCCTTCCTGTCGTCGGACATGGCCGGGCTCCAGCGTGGGGGAGCCACTACGCTGCGCCACCTCCCGTCGCGCAGCCGTGAACCGGCGCCGCCGCGGCGGCGTCGTTCAGCGACGGGAACCGCTCAGTAAACGTAGGACCAGGTCTGGCCTTCGCCGCCGTGGCTGCGCACGCGCCACCAGGTGCGGGACAGGCGCTCGGTGCCGCGGCTGCGGGCGATCAGCATCTCGCCCAGCTTGATCGTGGTGGTCACCTCCACCGTCGCGCTGCGGCGGCCCGGCGCGACGCGGATGGAACCGATGTCCACCCGCACGTCGAACGCGATCAGGCCACGGCTGCGGGCATGCAGCCGACGCAGTTCCTCCATGGTCTGGCGGGTCATCTCGCAGGTGCCATCGCTGTCGAGCACCGTCTCGCCCAACCGGCGACCGTCGGCGTACTGGACCAGCCTGGCGCGGTAATCGCCGGCCAGGTCCTTGCACATCGCCTCGTGGTCGAAATCGCGGAACGCGACCAGCTGGCGGTCGTAGAACTGGCGCACCTGCGCCTCGTCGATCGTCCAGCCCCGGTTCCAGGCGACGAACGCAACCGTCGCCAGCACGACCAGGGCAATCAGCCTTCCCAGCATCCCTTCCCCTCCCCTGCAGTACCCCTTTACGGCGACACCAGCGTGGCGGCGCCGCCTCCCGTCGATCGTTACCGGAAGGTCCGACCAGATACTGCAAGGGCGTCCCTGCCGTGCAATGGCGGGAAGTCTAGCAAACCCGCGACACCAGCCGTTGTCCGCTCCCGGCCTGCCCCGCCGACCGCGGACGGGGCCGGCCTACTCCGGGGCCCTGGGCTGCCGCGCGGCGGCTTCGCGAGCCTCGCGGGCCGCCTTTTCCTTTTCCATCTTGTCCTTGTCGTGGTGCCACTTGATCGCGAAGAACATCGCGACGCCCAGCACCACGACCTTGAACACGATGAAGACCACGGGGAACCAGTCTGCCGACATGGCGTGCAACCTCTTATGCGGATACGGAAAACGCCCGCCGCGCGGCGGCACGTCCCAGCCACCACCACGGCCACTTCCAGCCTGCCCGCAAGCATCCTCCAGCGGCCCCGGACCAGGATCGCGAGCGACCACCATCGGCGATCCCCGGCCCCTCCGGCTTGTCCGAAGGCAACTGGTCCGACGCATATGATCGCACCGCAGCATGCGCGGTGGCCAACGGCAGCCCGAAGGCTAGCGAAATCCGTTGCGCCCCTAGGTTCGGAGCGTCGGATACCCTCTGAATCGCCCCGGCTTCTGTAGACACCCCGAAGCCTCAAATTGA
>NZ_ALIP01000085.1:0-16445 GCF_000283075.1 Pseudoxanthomonas sp. GW2 | reverse complement strand
CCCGCCGGTAGGGGCCATGGGTGCCTCAGGCGATGCGCACGCGCCCGTCGCCGCCGGCGCGCGCGACCACCCGGCCGATGGCGCGGTGCGCCAGGCCTTGGGCGTCGAGCGCGGCGCCGATCGCGGCCAGCGCGTCCTGCGGCACCACCAGCACGAAGCCGATGCCGCAGTTGAAGGTGCGCCACATTTCCTCGTCGGCCACCGCGCCTTCGCGCTGCAGCCAGGCGAACACCGGCGGCAGGACGATGGCCTGCGCCTCGATGTCCAGGCCCAGGCCCTCGGGGATGACACGGATGATGTTCTCGGTCAGGCCGCCGCCGGTGATGTGGGCCATGGCGTGGATCGCCTCGCCGTGTTCGCGCAGCAGGGCCAGCACCGGCTTCACGTACAGCCGGGTCGGGGCCATCAGCGCGTCGACCAGCTTGCTGCCGTCCTCCAGGACCAGCTCGGCCGGGCGGCCGGCGCGGTCGTAGATGCGGCGGATCAGCGAATAGCCGTTGGAGTGCGGGCCGGAGGAGGCGATGCCCAGCAGCATGTCGCCCTCGCGCACGCGGGAGCCGTCCAGCAGCTGCGACTTCTCCACCGCGCCCACGGCGAAGCCGGCCAGGTCGTACTCGCCCGGCGGGTACATGTCCGGCATCTCGGCGGTCTCGCCGCCGATCAGGGCGCAGCCGGACTCCTCGCAGCCGCGGGCGATGCCGCCGACCACCGCGACCGTGGTGTCCACGTCGAGCTTGCCGGTGGCGAAGTAGTCCAGGAAGAACAGCGGCTCGGCGCCCTGGACCAGGATGTCGTTGACGCACATGGCGACCAGGTCGATGCCGATGGTGTCGTGGCGGCCCAGCTGCTGGGCCAGCTTGAGCTTGGTGCCCACGCCGTCGGTGCCGGAGACCAGCACCGGCTCGCGGTACTTGCCGGACAGGTCGAACAGGGCGCCGAACCCGCCCAGGCCGCCCATCACCTCCGGGCGGAAGCTGCGCCGCACCAGCGGCTTGATCCGCTCCACGACCTCGTTGCCGGCGTCGATGTCCACGCCCGCGTCGCGGTAGGTCAGGGGAGTGGGCGTAGGAGTCTGGCTCACGTCAGGGCCTGCGGCAGCTGCGGGGAAGGGCCGCGATTCTAGCAGCCGCGCCGCGGCCGGGGACGCCCGGCGTCCCGCCTTCGCGCTGCGTCGATTGGCGCGGGCATGCGGTTCGGGCAACAATTCCCCGGTATTCCCCGTCCATCGAGGATCCCCATGCCCGTCCGCCGCGGCCTGACCCTGTTCCTGGCGCTGCTGCTGTGCCTGCCCTTCGCGCCGGCAGCGGCCCAGGACGGGCTGCGCACCGAAGGCGAGGTGGCGGCCGCGCAGGGCCTGTACGCGGCCGAGGTGCAGGTCGGCAGCCAGGCCGATTCGGCGCGCGCGGCCGGTTTCGCCCGTGCCCTGGCCCAGGTGCTGTCCAAGCTCTCCGGCGACCCTGCGGTGGCCAACCGCCCCGGCGTGGCGCAGGAGCTGCGCAACGCCGACGCCTACGTGGAGAGCTACGACTACCGCCAGGACCAGAGCACCTCGCCCGGCGGCGCGCCCACCTTCCGCACCATGCTGGTGGTGCGCTTCGACCCGGAACTGGTCGACGGCTTGGTCTCGGCGCTGGGCCTGCCGGTGTGGGCGCAGCCGCGGCCCAAGCCGGTGGTGTGGCTGGCGATCGACGACGGCAGCGGCCCGCGCCTGCTGGGCACCGGCCAGGTCAATGCCGCGCGTCCGCTGCTGGACCGCGCGGTCGAGCGTGGCTACCGCCTCGGCCTGCCGTCCGGCGGCGCCGCCGAGCAGGCGGTGGTCGGCGCGATCTGGCGCGGCGACACCGCCGCCGTGGCCCGCGCCTCGGCCCGCTACAGCCCGCCGATGCAGCTGATCGGCAAGATGTACCGCAGCGGTAACGGCTGGGCCACCGACTGGACCTTCGTCGACGCCGGGCGGGTGCTGGCCACCCGCACGGTCAACGAATCCGACCCGCGGCGCGCGCTGTCCAGCGGCGCCGACGTGGCCGCCGACGCGCTGATCCAGCGCTACGCCAAGGTCCCGGTGTCCGAGCCGGCCGGCACCTACCGGGTCGTGGTCACCGGGCTGCACGGGGCCGAGGACTACCTGCAGGTCTCGGCCTTGCTGCAGCGGCTGCCGGTGGTGCGCCGGATCGCGCCGGTGCGCGCCAGCGGCGACCGCGTGGAGTTCGACCTCGACCTGCTCACCGGCCTGTCCGGGTTCGACCGCATGCTCGGCCAGAACGCGCCGGTGGAGCCGGTGGAGGGCGTGCCCGGGGAGTACCGCATCCGATGAGCCGGCCGATGGACGGGCAAGCGGAGATCGCGCGCTTCCTGCAGCAGCTCAAGTGGATCGTGCTGGGGCTGGTCGGCCTGTGGGTCGTCTGGCTGCTGGCGCCGATCCTGACCCCGTTCGTGTTCGGCGCGCTGCTGGGCTGGATGGGCGACCCGCTGGTCGACCGCCTCGAGCGCGCCGGGCGCTCGCGCAACGTGGCCGTGGCCCTGGTGTTCGGGCTGATGACCCTGCTGCTGGTGCTGGCCCTGCTGATCCTGGTGCCGATGCTCGAACGCCAGGTGCGCACCCTGGTGGAGTCGCTGCCGGCCTACCGCGACTGGTTCGTGCAGACCGCGGTGCCGTGGCTGGAGGCGCGCACCGGGCTGGAACTGATGGTGTGGCTGGATCCGGAGCGGCTGGTCCAATGGGTGCGCGAGCACTGGCAGCAGGCCGGTGGCTTCGCCACCGCGGTGTTCGGCTACATCTCCCGCTCCGGCTTCGCGATGGTGGCCTGGGTGGTGAACCTGGTGCTGCTGCCGATCCTGACCTACTACTTCCTGCGCGACTGGGACCTGCTGGTGGAGCGGGTCGCGGCCCTGGTCCCGCGCGACCACCTGGATACGGTCACCCGCCTGGCGCGCGAGTCCAACGACGTGCTCGCCGCGTTCCTGCGCGGGCAGTTCGTGGTGATGCTGGCGCTGGGGGCGATCTACGCGATCGGCCTGCAGCTGTCCGGGCTCAAGCTGGGCTTGCTGATTGGCATGGTCGCCGGCCTGATCAGCTTCATTCCTTACCTGGGCGCGACCACCGGCATCGTCCTGGCGGTGGTGGCGGCGCTGGTCCAGGCCCAGGGCCTGGATACCCGGCTGTTGGTGCTGGTGGGCGTGGTGTTCACCGTCGGCCAGCTGCTGGAGAGCTATGTGCTGACCCCGCGCATCGTCGGCGACAAGATCGGCCTGCATCCGGTGGCGGTGATCTTCGCGGTGATGGCCGGCGGCCAGCTGTTCGGGTTCCTCGGCATGCTGATCGCGCTGCCGGCGGCGGCGGTGATCAACGTGCTGCTGCGCTTCGCCGCCGAGCGCTACCGCCAGAGCGGGCTGTACATGGGCGGCCAGGGCTCGCCCTCGATCGTGCTCGGTCCCTTCCCGGAACGCGCGCCGGAACCGCCGCAACAGCCGCCCGCGCGCGGCCAGGGCCCGGAGGCGTGAGCGTTCCCCCCGGCAAGGCCGGCACCCCGCAACTGCCGCTGGCGCTGCGTTACCCGCCCGAGCAGCGCCTGGAGAGCTACATCGGCGCCCCGGCCGGCGCGCTGGAACAGCTGCGCGACCTGGCGCGGCTGCCCGGCGCGGACTGGATCTACCTGGAGGGCGCCAGCGGCGCCGGCAAGACCCACCTGGGCCTGGGCGTGTGCGCCGAGGCCGAGGGTGCCGGCCGGCGCGCGGCCTACCTGCCGCTGCGCGCCGCGCGCGGCCGCCTGCGCGAGGCGCTGGAGGCGCAGGAGGCCGACGTGGTCGCGCTGGACGGGCTGGAGGCCATCGCCGGCGACCGCGAGGACGAGGTCGCGCTGTTCGATTTCCACAACCGCATGCGCGCCGCCGGTACTTCCGTGCTGTACCTGGCCACCGCCGCGCCGCAGGCGCTGCCGCTGGTGCTGCCGGACCTGCGCTCGCGCCTGGGCCAGTGCACCCGCATCGCCCTGCATACGCTGGACGACGAGGGCCGCCGCGCGGTGCTGCGCGACCGCGCCCGCCGACGCGGGCTGGTGCTGGAGGAAGCGGCGATCGATTGGCTGCTGACCCGCACCGGGCGCGACATGGGCCACTTGCTGGGCCTGCTGGAGCGCATCGACCGGGCCTCGCTGGCGGCGCAGCGGCGGGTGACGGTGCCGTTCCTGCGCGGCCTGCTCGACGCCGGCTGAGCCGGCGCCGTCCCCGTATCCGGGTGTCCGGGGTCCTGCGGCCGCGCTCAGTCCGCGCGCAGGGCCTGGTCCAGTGCTGCCAGCCGCTCCGGAGTGCCGACGTCGGTCCAGCGGCCGCGGTGGTGCTCGCCGCTGGCGCGCCCGGCGGCCATGGCCCGGCGCAGCAGCGGCGCCAGCCTGAAGCGCGGCGGGTTGCCGGGATCGCCGTCCACGGTCGCGCGCCAGCCGGCCAGCAGCGAAGGGCGGTAGACGCCGATGCCGGAGAAGGTCAGCCTGGCGCCGCCATCGGCATGCACGCGGCCGTCGTCGTCCAGCACGAAGTCGCCGCCGGGGTGGTGCCGGGGGTTGTCGACCAGCACCAGGTGGGCGTCGCCGCGCGGCTGGCGCGGCAGCCGGGCGAAGTCGTAGTCGGTCCAGATGTCGCCGTTGACCGCGATGAACGGGCCGTCGCCAAGCAGCGGCAGGGCATGCAGCATGCCGCCGCCGGTTTCCAGCGGTTCCGGGCCCTCGTAGCTGTAATGCAGGCGCAGGCCCCAGCGGCTGCCGTCGCCGAGCATCCCGGGGAACCGCTCGGCCAGCCAGGAGGTGTTGACCACCACCTCGTCCACGCCCAGCGCGGCCAGCTTCTCCAGGTGCCAGGCCAGCAGCGGCTTGCCGCCGGCCTCCAGCAGCGGCTTGGGCGTGTGCAGGGTCAGCGGGCGCATGCGTTCGCCCAGGCCCGCCGCGAAGACCAGCGCCTTCATGCGGCCACCTCTGCCATCGCCGGGCGGATGCGGGCATCGAGCAGGCGCTGCAGTGGCTGCAGCTGCGGGTGCCGCGGCAGCACCTCGTCCAGGTAGGCGATGAAGCGCGGCGCGTCGACCAGGTACCTGGTCTTGCCGTCGCGGTGGTGCAGGCGGGCGAAGATGCCGAGGATCTTCAGGTGCCGCTGCACGCCCAGCCAGTCGGCGTCGCGCAGGAACACCGGCAGCGGCGGCACCGGCAGTCCGGCCGCGGCGGCGCGCCCGTGGTAGCGCGCCAGCCAGCCATCGACCCGTTCCAGCGGCCAGGACAGGAAGGCGTCCTTGAACAGGCTCACCGGGTCGTAGGCGATCGGGCCGACCACGCAGTCCTGGAAATCCAGCACCGCCGGGCCGGGCTCGACCGGCATGAGGTTGCGCGGCATGAAGTCGCGGTGCACGACCACCCGCGCCTGGGCCAGGGCGTTGTCCATCAGCCGGCGCTGCACCAGCTGCAGCTCCTCGGCCTCGCCGCAATCCAGCTCGATGCCCAGGTGGGTGCGCAGGAACCAGTCCTCGAACAGGCCCGCGTCGCGCTGCAGCAGGGCCTCGCCGAACACGCCCATCGCCGGCGGCGGGGCGATCGCCTGCAGCTTCAGCAGCTGGCCGACGGCGGCGTCGAACCAGGCATCGGCGTTGCCGTCGTCGATGACCTGGGCCAGGGTCGGGCCGCCCAGGTCCTCCAGCAGCAGGAAGCCCTGCTCGACGTCGCGCGCCAGCACCTGCGGCACGCGCACGCCGCCGGCTTCCAGCAGGTCGCGCATGGCCAGCCATGGACGCACGTCCTCCAGCCCCGGCGGCGAGTCCATCACGATCCGCGAAGCACCGGCGCCGTGGCTGCGCCAGTAGCTGCGGAAGCCGGCGTCGGTGGAGGCACGCTCGAGGGTGGCGGCCGGATCGCCGAGGGCGGCGCGCGCCCAGGCCAGGCGCTGCAGCTCGCGTTGGGAAGCGGTTTGCGGGTTCATGCGTGGGTGTCGGCGGGGATCGGCACAGGGTAATCGTCGCGCGCGTCCGCGGCGAGGCGCCGGCGCCGCAAACGCGAAGCGCCGGGGGTTGCCCGGCGCTTCGCGTCATGCAGCTTGCCTTCGGATCAGCAGCAGCCGTGGCCGCCGTGCTGCTCGCCGCCGGCCACCGCGCCGACGCCGGTGGTCTGGCCGCGCAGGCTGGCGCGGTAGTGCTCGGCGATCACGTGCGACACGCACTGGGTCACGCGCTTGCCCATCGGGATGTGCAGGAACTCGTTCGGGCCGTGGGCGTTGGAGTGCGGGCCCAGCACGCCGGTGATCATGAACTGCGCGCCGGGGAACTTCTCGCCGAGCATGCCCATGAACGGGATCGAGCCGCCTTCGCCCATGTACATGGCCGGCTTGCCGAACGCGGCCTGCGAGGCCGATTCGATCGCCTCGGTCAGCCACGGCGACTGCGCCGGGGCGTTCCAGCCGGTGGAGGCCTTCTCCAGCTCCAGCTCGACGTGGGCGCCGTTCGGCGGATCCTTCAGCAGCACATCCTTGAGCAGCTCGCCGGCCTTCTTGCCGTCCAGGGTCGGCGGCAGGCGCAGCGACAGTTTCACCGCGGTGTACGGGCGCAGCACGTTGCCGGCCGAGGCCAGCGGCGGCATGCCGTCCACGCCGGTGACCGACAGCGCCGGGCGCCAGGTGCGGTTGAGCACCAGCTCCGCCGGGTCGTCGGACATGGCGCTCATGCCCTTGAGGAAGGGGAACTTGCTGAAGACCTCGTCGCGCAGGGTCTCGGCGACCTTGCGCGCCTGCTCCACGCGCTCGGCCGGGACCTCCACGTGCAGGCCCTCGAGGATGATGCGGCCGGTGTCCTCGTCCTCGATCCGCGACAGCAGCTGGCGCAGCAGGCGGAAGCTGGACGGCACCACGCCGGAGGCGTCGCCGGAGTGCACGCCTTCGCTGAGCACCTTGACCGTCAGGTTGCCGCCGGCCAGGCCGCGCAGCGAGGTGGTGCACCACAGCTGCTCGTAGTTGCCGCAGCCCGAATCCAGGCACACCACCAGCGAGGGCTTGCCGATGCGCGCGGCCAGGTGGTCGACGTAGGCCGGCAGGTCGTAGCTGCCGGACTCCTCGCAGGCCTCGATCAGCAGCACGCAGCGCGCGTGCGGGATGTTCTGCTCGCGCAGGGCCAGGATCGCCGCCAGCGAGCCGAAGATCGCGTAGCCGTCGTCGGCGCCGCCGCGGCCGTAGAGCTTGTCGCCGCGCAGCACCGGCTTCCACGGACCCAGGTCCGGATCCCAGCCGGTCATCTCCGGCTGCTTGTCCAGGTGGCCGTACAGCAGCACGGTGTCGTCGCCCGACTCGGGGCCGGTGGCCGGCACTTCCACGTAGATCAGCGGGGTGCGGCCTTCCAGCTCGACCACTTCCACCTGCAGGCCGGGGATCGGCTGGGCGCGCGCCCAGGACTCCATCAGCTTCACCGCCGCGTCCATGTGGCCGTTGGCCTTCCAGTCCTTGTCGAACATCGGCGACTTGTTGGGGATGCGGATGTACTCGACCAGCTGCGGGACGATGTCGTCGTCCCACTTGGCGCCGATGAAACGCGCTGCGGCGGCGGGGTCGAGGCGTGCGATGTCCATGGAAACTCCGGGAAAAATTGGATGGCGCCATTCTACGCCCCGGCGTGGGGCGGGGATTTCCTACAGATGAATGCAGCATTCCCGGTCAACGCAATGCGCTGCGCGGCGATGGCGGCCGCCCACGGCCCGGTCCAGACTGCGGCTACCGGGAACCGGCCGGCAGGACGCCAGCCCCCGGGTGCCATCCAACCGCTACAAGGGAGTGTCGCCATGAAGTTCCTTTCCCATCCGCGTCCGCTGCTGCTGACGCTGCTGCTGATGGTGGCCGCGGTGTTCACCGCCTCGGCCGCCGACAAGGTCGACATCAACACCGCCTCGGCCGCGCAGCTGGAGGCCGTGCTGGTCGGCATCGGCCCGTCCAAGGCCGAGGCCATCGTCGCCCATCGCAAGGCCAATGGTCCGTTCAAGAGCGTGGACGAGCTGGCCCTGGTCAAGGGCATTGGCCTGAAGACGATCGAGCGCAACCGCGACCTGATCACCGTCGGCGCGCCGGCGAAGGCGGCCACCGCTCCGGCCAGGCCCGCCGCGGCCCCGGCTGCAGGCAAGGCACCGGAGCAGGCGCCGGCGAACCCGGCGGTGGCGCGACGCTGAGCACGCCTGCGCCGTGGCGCGGCGCAGGTGTCCGATGCCCGGGCGTCGCAGGGAGGCGCCGTCCGGAAACTGCACGCCAGGCAAGGCGTCAGTGCAGTTGGCCGTCCGCGCCGCACAGGGAGGTGCGGCCGGGCGGCATCTTTTCGCTTGCCTTGTCCGGTGGGGAAGCACCGCCGGGCTGCGATCCGCTGCCATGCGCAGCCGGTGCTGCGGCACAATCGGCGCATGCCCGATTTCGGTCCCGCCAGGCACCTGCCGGCCCACGAGTACGTCCGCGAGCGCTGGCACACCGGCGCCGGCTGGCCCCGCCGCATCCTGCGCCTGCCGGCGGAGGGCAACTGGGACCTGAGCCTGTCGATTGCCGATATCGAGGGGGCAGCGGCGTATTCGTCCCTGCCGGGCGTGGAGCGCGAGCAGGTGCTGCTGTCCGGCGACGGGCTGCGCCTGGAATTCGCCGATGGCGGGCAGGCGACCCTGCTGCCGCCGCACCAGCGGTTGCGCTTTGCCGGCGACCGGGCCGTCACCGGGATCCCGCTGGATGGCCCACCCGTGCGCGCCTTCAACGCGATGTGGCGCCCGGACGTGCTGGAGGTGGACCTGCTGCACCGGCCGCTGGTGGGCGGCATGTTCTGCTTCTGCGATGCCGCCACCGCCTGGGCCGTGTACCTGCTGGGCGGGCGGGCGCGGGTGGGCGCGGACGGCGTGGAGTTCGACCTGGAAACCGGCGACAGCGCCTGGCTGGCCGCGCCCGCGCGGCAGCGCTTCCTGCTGGACGGGGCTGGCGAGGCCTTGCTGCTGCGCGTGCGCCGGGCCGGGGCCGCGGCGGCGGCTCAGTAGACGTCGCGGCGGTAGCGTCCCTGCTCGCGCAGGGCGTCGCGCCGTTCCGCGCCCAGGATCGTGGCCAGGGCCGTGTCCACGGCGGGGGCCATGGTGCCGGCACTGCCGCAGACCAGGATGGTCGCGCCCGCGTCCACCCAGGCGGCCAGTTCGGCGGCTGCGGCGCGCAGGCGGTCCTGCACATAGGCGCGGTCGCCCTCGCGGGAGAAGGCCAGGTCCATCCGTTCCAGCCAGCCCGCCTCCTGCCAGCGGCGCAGCTCGTCGCCGAAGAACAGGTCGCAGGCCGCGTTGCGTTCGCCGAACAGCAGCCAGTTGCGGCGCGCGCCGGCGGCGATGCGCGCGGCCAGGTGCGCGCGCAGGCCGGCGATGCCGGTGCCATTGCCGACCAGCACCAGCGGGCGGTCCGCGGCCGGCGGGTGGAAGCCGGGGTTGCTGCGCAAGCGCAGGTCCACGGTCCCGCCCACGGGGACGTGGCGGCACAGCCAGCCGCTGCCCAGGCCGGGCGTCCCGTCCTGGCGGTACATCTCGCGCACCAGCAGCTGCAGCCGGCCCTCGGCCGGGATCGAGGCGATCGAGTATTCGCGGTGCGGGAGGCGCTGCAGGCGCGCGGCCAGGGCCTGCGGGGCCAGCCCGCGCACGCCGTCCGGATCGGGCAGCACGCTGCGCGCAAGCAGGCCGGCAAGCGGCTGCGGACCATCGCCGGCGTCCACCTGCGCGGTGCCATCCAGGCCCGTGGCCGCCAGCCACGCGGCGACCTGCTGCGACGGATGGCCGGGGCCGATCTCGGCGATGTCGCCGGGCTGCCAGGCCGGCAGCACGCCGGAGGCCGGCTGCAGCGACAGCGCATGCACCGGGCCGCCCTGGCTGCCGGGGTTGAGCAGCTGGCGCGCGGCCAGGCGCCACGGGTGGTAGGCCGGTGCGCTCCAGTCCGCGGCCGCGGCATCGCCGCCGATGCGCGCCACCTCGTACTGCCAGCGGCGCAGCGCCGCCTCGTCGGCGTTGTCCACCTCCACCCGGTCGAACAGCGGGAGCGCGCCGCGGTCGCGCAGCCACGCGTCCAGCTGGCGGCCGAAGCCGCAGAACGCGGCGTAGTTGCGGTCGCCCAGGGCCAGCAGCGCGTATTCCAGGTGGGCCAGGTCGCGGTCGTCCATCCGCCGCAGGAAACCCAGGGCATGGTCGGGCGGATCGCCCTCGCCGGTGGTGCTGGCCACGAACAGGGCACGGCGGGTCGCGGCCAGTCGCGTGGCGTCGACCTGGTCCAGGGGCAGCACCACCACTTCGCGACCGCCCGCGCGCAGCATCGCGGCGCTGCGCTCGGCCAGCGCGGAGGCAAAACCCGTCTGGCTGGCCCAGGCCACCAGCACCGCATCGCCGCCGGTGGAGGCCGCGCTCGCCGGCGCCGCGGACCTGCCGTTGCGCAGGCAAAGCGCGGTGGCCAGCAGCCAGGCGGCGGCGATGGCGGCCGCCAGCCAGCGGCGGTCCGCGGACGGCGCGGCCGGCCACCAGTCGTCGCCATGCAGCGGCAGCAGCAGGCACGCGCCGAGCAGCAGCAGGGCCAGCAGCGCCAGCTGGCCGAACAGCGCGGTGCGGCTGGAGCCGGAGGCGGGATTCATGCGGCCAGGTGGCGGCGGAATGCCGGGGTCATCGTTTCCACCGGGCCGGCGGGGGTGCGGCTGACGAAGCGCGCGGCCAGGCCGTGCTCCCCGGCGAAGTGCAGTCCGGCCTCGGCGCCCATCACGGTCAGCGCGGTGGCCCAGGCATCGGCGTGCATGGCGTCGGCGGCCACCACGGTGACCGCGGCCGCGGCCTGGTGCACCGGCGCGCCGCTGCGCGGGTCGAAGGTGTGGGAATAGCGCTGGCCGGCGTGCTCGAAGTGGTGCCAGCGATCGCCGGAGGTGGCCACTGCCGCGTCCTCCAGCGCCAGCACCCGCGGCGGCAGCTGCGCCACCGGGGTCTCCAGGTCGGGTTCGGCTTCCACCAGCACCTGCCAGGCGTTGCCGTCGGGCTTGCGGCCGTAGGCGCGGATCTCGCCGCCGACTTCCACCAGGGCCGCGGCAACGCCGCCGGCACGCAGGCGCTCGGCCGCCAGGTCGGCACCGAAGCCCTTGGCGATGGCGGAGAAGTCCAGGGCCAGGCCGCCAGGCTGCAGCAGCTCGCGGCCGCCGGCGCGGCGTTGCAGCCGCTGCCAGCCGGTGCGCGCACGGATTTCGGCCAGCAGCTGCGGCGGTGGCACCCGCGGCGGCCGCCCGCCGGCGCCGAAGCCCCACAGTTCCACCAGCGGGGCGACGGTGGGATCGAACGCGCCGCCGCTGGCCCGGGCCACGTCCAGGGCCGCCTCCAGCACCCGGGCGAAGGCTTCCGGCAGCGCCTGCCAGCTGCCGGCCGCGGCGCGGCGGTAGCGGCTGATGTCCGAATCCGCTTCCCAGGTGCTCATCTGCGCCACCACCTCGTCCAGCGCGCCCTGCACGATGGCGTGCAGGGCGTGCAGGTCGGTGGAGGCGCGCACGGCCACGCGCGCGCTCCAGGACGTGCCCATGGTCTGCCCGCCGAGGCTGGCCAGGCCCGCGGCGGCAGCCGGCTGCGTGGTGCCCATGGACCGGCGCTTACTGCGGCAGGACTTCCAGGGTCGCCACGTACACCAGGCGGCGCTTGCTGGCCTTCGGCACGCGGGTGTTGCCGTCCTCGGTCGACGCTTCCAGCCAGTAGCGGCCCGGCTGCGGGAAGGTGATGGCGATGCTGCCGTCCTGGCCGCTGGTCGCGCGGATCTCTTCCTGGGCGTTGCGGTAGCGGGTGTCGCCGCGCACCACCTCGACCTCCAGGCCGGCGGCCGGCTTGCCGTCGACGTGCAGGACGAACTTCGCCTCCTCGCCGGCGAACAGGTCGTTCGGATGGGTCACCGGCACCAGCTCCAGGCCCTCGCCCAGCGGCCTGATGTCGGTGGTGCGGCCGTTGGTGACGAAGGTCTCCACCCGGCCGAGGGTCTCGGTGACCTGCACGTTCTGCGCGTCGGCCGGGATCTTCGCCGCCAGCTCCTCGGGCCTGGCGTTGCGCAGGAAGCCGCCGCGCGGCGCGCCCGGGCCGGTCACCGGCTTGCCCTCGGCCCTGGCCTTCGCCTTGGCCGCCAGGCTCTCGGCGGTATCCCAGCTGGCTGACACGCCGCGGTTGACGTTGGCGATGCGGTACGTGCCTTCCTGCTGCAGGTGCAGGTCGAAGGTGCTGCGGTACTTGCCGGTGCTGGCGTTCTGCAGCGGCACCTGGCTGCCGTCCGGGGCGGTGGCGACCACGTTGTCCAGGCGCATCGGCACGTGGTCGGGGAAGAACAGCTGGTTGGAGACGGCGGCGTCGAAGGTCACCCACACGTCCTGGCCGGCGACCGTGGCCTGCGAGGGCACGAGCCACTGCTTGTGCGCGGCGGCGGAGAAGGGCAACGCCAGCGCCAGGGCGAGGACGAACGCATGTTTCTTCATCGTTGGGCTCCTTGGATTCACTTGATCGCCAGGCTGACCGCGCCGAGCTCGCTGCTGCCCTGGGCCTTGCCGGACTGGGCGCCGCGGGCCGGCCAGGTAAAGGGGATCTTCAGCAGCTCGCGGCCGCCGACTTCGCGCACCGCCTCCACCACCAGGGTGTATTCGCCGGCGGACAGCTTCTTCAGCTGCGGCGCGTTGGCGTCGACCCTGATCGTGTGCCTGCCGACCGGGCGGGTCGGGCCGGTGACGCCGTCCACCGGCAGGTCGAGGTTGCGCCCCGACTTGCGCCACCACTGGCGCAGGTCCGGCAGCCACTTGGTGCCGTGGCCCTCGGCGGTGTCCTTCAGCTGGTACCACACGGCCAGATCGGCCGCGGCCTTGCCGTCGGCGCCCTCGATCCACACCGCCACGTAGGGGCGGTGGTACTCGGCCACGTTGAGCTTGGGAATCTCCACCGAGACTTCCAGCTCCGCGGCGTAGGCCGGCAGGGTCAGCAGCCCGGTCACCGCGAACAGCAGCTTGGCGCGCATCGGTCGTACCTCGTCAATGGATGAAGATCAGGATCAGCAGCAGCGGCACCACCAGGCCCAGGCCGACCAGCGGCCAGGTCATGCGCCGCTGCCGCGCATGCAGGTGCAGCAGGAACAGGCCGGTGACGCAGAACACCAGGCAGGCGATGGCGAACACGTCGATGAACCAGCCCCAGGCCGGCCCGGCGTTGCGGCCCTTGTGCAGGTCGTTGAGGAACGAGACCAGGCCGCGCTCGGTGCGCTCGAACTCGACCTCGCCGGTGGTGCGGTCGATGCTCAGCCAGGCATCGGCACCGGGCGAGGGCATGGACAGGTAGGCCTCGTCCTGCGACCACTCCGCCGGCCGCCGCCCCGCGCCGACCGACAGTTCCTCGGCCAGCCACGCGGCCACCGCCGGAGGCAGCGGCGCGTTGCCTTCCTCCGGCGCGTCTGCCAGCGCCTGCAGCAGCGGTTCCGGCAGGCGTGCGCTGCGGTTGTCGACCTGCGGCGCGGCCTCGATGCGCGCGGCGTGGTTGAGGGTGATGCCGGTGGCGGTGAACAGCAGCATGCCCACCAGGCACACCGCCGAGCTGATCCAGTGCCACTGGTGCAGCGTGCGCAACCAGAAGCCGCGCCTGCGCTGGGCGGTCACGGGGTCGTTGCGGGTCGGAGTTGCGGGCACGTCTGCAGGGGGTCGGGGAAGGCAGGGGAGTATAGCGGTCGAGAACGATTCTCATCGGTTAACGCTCGCGGGGCCGGATGGTTGACCCAGGCCCCGCCCGCTCAGAACTGCACGTTGAGGCTCATCCAGACGCTGCGGGCCTTGTCCTTGTTGTTGTAGTCGTCCAGGTACAGCACCTCGTTGGTGCCGTCCTCGTACACGCCGTCGCCATCGAGGTCGCGGAACTCGGTGGCGTAGGTGGTGAAGTCGCGGTCCAGCAGGTTGTTGATGCGGGCATTGAGCGTCACCGCCTCGCTGATCCGCCATGCGCCGCCCAGGTGCAGCACGGTGTAGTCGCGGTAGTACAGCGGCTCCTGGGTGATGGCGTGGAGGCCGCGGTAGCGCTTGCCGCGCGATTCGGCCGCCAGGAACAGGCTGAGCGCATCGCTGACCTGCCAGTCGAAGGTGGCGTTGGCCATGTGCCTGGCGCTCTCGCCCAGCGGCAGCCCGGCCTGGGCGCCGCTGCGCTGTTCGCTGTCGGTCCAGGTGTAGTTGCCGCGCAGGGCGAAGGCCTCGCCGACCTGCCAGCGGCCGGCCAGCTCGGCGCCCTGGATCACCACCTTGTCGATGTTCACCGTGCGGGTGCTGTTGGCGTAGCCCAGGCCGGCGTATTCGCCGGTGTCCGAGCAGGCCAGGGCCAGGCCGTTGCCGCAGGGCTGCGAGGAGATCTTGTCGTCGAAGGTGTTGCGGAAGACGGTGGCGTTGAAGTCGTGGCCGTCCGGGTGCTGCCAGTAGGCGGCCAGCTCGTAGCTGGTGCTGGTTTCCGGCTGCAGCGCTGGGTTGCCGAACATCGGCGAGGTGCCCTGGCCGCCGAAGCCGACCACGCCGTCGTACAGCTGGGTGGTCTTGGGCGTCTTGAAGCCGGTGCTGGCGCCGCCCTTCAGCGTCCAGGCCGGGCTCACCGTGTACACCGCGTACAGGCGCGGGCTGACGTGGCTGCCGAACACCTCGTGGTCGTCGTAGCGGATGCCACCGGTCAGCGAAAGCCGCTCGACCGGCTTCCAGGTGTCCTCGGCGAACAGTGAGTGCATGTTGTGTTCCTGCCTGCCGCCCGGGCGTCCGGCCTCCATGCCGAAAACGCCGTCGGTCAGCTCGCCGCGCACGACCTGGGTGCCGACCACGGCCACGTGTTCGCCAGCGGCCTGGAACGGGATGTCGAGCCTGGCGTCGAGGGTGTACTGGCTGCTTTCCAGGGTGCGCGGCGGGCGCGGCAGGTAGGCCAGCAGCTGCCGGTACTGCTCCGGCGAAAGGTTGGCCTGCATGATCGCCAGCTTCTGCGCTTCGGACTGGTTGTTCCAGGCATTGGCGTTGCGGAAGCCGATCGCCGCACCCGGGGCGCAGTAGCCGCCGGCGCCGACGCTGCCGCCCAGGTTGGTGCAGGCGGCGTTCCACAGCTGCTGCAGCTGCCGGCGCTCGGCCACGGTGAAGGGCAGGGTGCGGCCCCTGTTGTCGGTCTCCACGTAGGCCAGCGAGACCAGGCTGTTGCCGAAGGACCAGCTGCCCTCGTGGGTCAGGGCCCAGCTGTCGCGGGTGAATTCCTGGGTCGGGGCGTATCCGGCGCGCGGTTCGATGCGGCCGTTGTTGCCGATGCGCAGCATCGCCCCGTGGTTGTCCACGGTGCCGACCGGGTATTCCTCCACGCCCTCGTCGTTGGTGCGGATGGCGTTGTCGTATTCCTGGCGCGAGGTGTCCACGTCCAGGGTGAGGCCCTGGCTGTCGGTCGGGGCCCAGGCCAGGCTGATGCCGCCGGCCTTGTTGGTGTTGTCCACCGTCTTGCCGCCGCCGCCGAAGCCGAGGGCGCGGCTGTGGCGCTCGCCGGACGGATCGGTCACGTCGCCGTAAACCGGGTTGGAGGCGTCGCGCCTGTACCAGCTCCCGCGCACGGACAGGTCCAGTTTGCCGGGCAACAGCGGGCCGGTGAGGTGGAAGTCGGCGGTGGAGTCGTCGCCGTAGGCGTGGTCGGTCTCGAAGGTGCGGCCCAGGGTCAGCGAGCCAGCCCAGGTGTCCAGGCCCTTGCGGGTGATGATGTTGATCACCCCGCCCATGGCGTCGGCGCCGTAGAGGGTCGACATCGGGCCGCGGATCACCTCGATCCGCTCGATGGCGTCCAGCGGCGGGATGTGGTTGAACTGGTTGCCGCCAAAGTTGTTGGGGTAGATGTCGCCGTGGTTGTTCTGGCGGCGGCCGTTGATGAGGACCAGGGTGTAGTCCGGGCCCATGCCGCGCATGGAGATCGTGCCCTGGCCGGTCTTGTCGCGGGTCTCGCCGATATCCACGCCTTCCAGGTCGCGGACCGCGTCCAGCAGGGTGATGTAGGGGCGGCGGGCCAGGTCCTCGCGGGTGATGACGCTGATGCTGGCCGGAGCGTCGACGATCTTCTGCTCGAAGCCGGTGGCGGTCACCACGACGGCGTCGAGGTCCTTGGCCGCCGGCGCGGGGGCCGGATCGGCCAGCGCCGCGGGAGCGGCCAGGATCGCGGCCATGGCCAGGGCCAGGGTGGCGGGACGGGACGGGAGCAGTCGTTTCGGCATAAGGGTGGTCTGGTATGTGCCTGGGTGGGCGCATGCCTGGGCGCGGCCGGGACGGCCCGGTGGCGCGTGGGTCTGCAGGAAATGGGGGAGGCGGCCGCCCGGGACGGGTGGCGCCGGGGCATCAGGTCGTGGGCGGGGCCTGGCCGGGGTGCAGGGCCAGCGCGGGATCCGGGTGCGCGGGTCCGGCCGTGCGGGCGGCGGCG